>NZ_JAKGBF010000017.1:0-101856 GCF_021530695.1 Pseudoalteromonas sp. OF5H-5 | reverse complement strand
TGACCCCATGCCGAACTCAGAAGTGAAACAAAACAGCGTCGATGATAGTGTGGGCTTCCCATGTGAAAGTAGAACATCGTCAGGGCCTTATAAGAAAAACCCGTTGCAGTAATGCGACGGGTTTTTTTCTGCTTGGGGTAAAGTACTTCCATGTAGCATCTCCCCTTCGCGCGTCCTTGTGCTCACTTCCTCGAACTGCGAAGCGGTGCTTCGGTTTCTCGTCACCCAAACTCAGAAGTGAAACAAAACAGCCGAAGGGTCGGCCCCGGTCAATGATAGTGTGGATCACCCATGTGACTCTCTATTTAAAAAATGAGAACATCCTACTTCGTAGCGAGCCAGGGCCAAATAAGAGGTTGATGAAAAGCGTTCATCCATGAACTTCATCGACATTCGAACATCCATGTACATCAAAACCCGTTGCAGCAATGCGACGGGTTTTTTGCTATGTGTGATTTAAAAATCTCGCGAGGTAAACTCGCTCCTACCACAGTATAGGCACAGTGCAACATGGTGAGAGGTGGTTCACCCACCGATGGCTTGCAATGAAGTTCCAGCAAAAAATGTACCTCAAAACCCGTTGCAGTAATGCAACGGTGGGGTATAGAGAGTCACGCGAGGTGAGCTCGAGCCCACCATATACATTGCTAGGGTGTGAAAAAACTCCAGGCGATAAAACGGCTTGTCTTATTACCTTGCTCCATCTCGATCACTTTTACTTGCTCTGCAGCGAACTGTTTAAGTTGCTGTTTAAGTGGTTTGACGTTGTCTTTATTAGAGATAAGGGAAGTAAACCAATAAACTTGCTCTTTGAAAGTGGCACTCTCAGAGATCATATCCAGTATAAAACGCTTTTCTCCACCTTCACACCATAACTCTTGAGCTTGGCCGCCAAAATTTAGCGAGGCTTGTGGTGCTCGGTTAAGGTTTTTCCACTTTCTTTGCGTGCCCTTATTTGCATCTGCTTCACTGGAATGGAAGGGCGGGTTACACATTGAAAAATGATAAAACTGGTTTGCTTTTATTATTGTTTTAAAAAAGTGATTAGGCTGCTTTTGTTGCATCACTTTTACCGGCAGCTTATTTAGTTCTGCGATGGTTTTGGCACACTTCACAGCAAGAGGATTGATGTCAGAGGCCACAAAGCGCCAGTTATATTCTCTTGATCCCAAGATGGGATAGATCAAATTGGCACCAGTGCCAATATCTACGCCTTGCACCTTATCTGGCAAGTTACTTTCATCTAACAGATCTTTCAACGCATGGATATAGTCTGCTCTGCCTGGAACCGGCGGGCATAAAAATTGTGCGGGGATATCCCAAACTTGTATATCGTAGTCTGATTTAAGCAATGCTTTATTTAACAGTTTTACGGCATCTGGATTAGTGAAGTCGATGCTTTTTATGCCATCAGCTCGGTTGTAAGTAAAATTCTTTAAAGCGGGTTCAATCGCTATAAGCTTGTCTAGATCATAGCCTGAATTATGCTTGTTTCTTGGGTGCACAGGATTCTTCGAATAAATAAAAAGGATTATAACACTTTTAATCGAACGCTTAAGTCTTGAATACTGGCTTTATCTTAAAGGCATATCAACCCTTTTATTTGCTTCGTTTAAGAGTTTACTTATCAACCAGTCAACTGGTACGATGAGGTTAGTGTTAAAAGAATAAAAACAAAGAAATGATAGAGCAAAAATCACTATTAGTAGATATAGCAGATGGACATAAACTCCACCTCAGATATATAGCAAAACCGGATAGTAGCGGCCCCGCTGTGTTTTTTATGCATGGTGCGGTTGAAAATGGCAAAATTTTTTATACTGAAAGTAATAAAGGGCTAGCGCCTTTTTTAGCTGAACACGGCTATCGCTGTTTTGTTGGTGATCTTCGTGGGCGAGGAGAGAGCATACCTAAAATCGACGCTGAAGCGGATTATGGTCAAACTGAATCAATCTTGCACGAAATCCCTGAAATGCTGAATTTTATCGAACGATATACCGGATCTAGAGCACAATATTGGATTGCGCATTCTTGGGGAGGAGTATTGATGAATAGTGTTTTTGCACGCTTTCCTGAAGAAATTCAGCATGTTAAAGCATGTGTTTATTTTGGCTCTAAGCGTAGTTTACATAACAATCACCCGAGCAAATTACTTAAAGCAAACCTGATATGGTTTAACGTTGCGCACTATTATTCGAAAAAGCATGGGTACTTACCTGCGAAGAGACTTGGTTGGGGAAGTGATGATGAGTCTTTAAAGTCACATGCACAAAGCGCTGACTGGGCACAGAAGCACCCATGGGTTGACTCGGATGACGGTTTTAATTATGCCGCGGTATTACAAGACATGACGTTGCCTCCAATCTTGCACATTGCTGGCGTTAAAGATAAAGCACTGGCACAACCTGTCGATATTCAAGCGTTTATTTGTGAATCTGGAAAGGGGATACAAGAACTCAGAATTTATGGAAAAAAGCACGGCCATCGGCACAATTATGGGCACATAGACATGTTAACCCATAAACATGCACGTGATGATCAGTTTAAAGATTTGCTGGCGTGGTTTGATCGCTTTGTGGTTGAGCAATCATCTTCTCAATAAATGCTTCATAGCGCAGCCACTTTTCCAGTGGCTGCGTACTGATTGGCTTTCTGACCTGCGCCTTACTTAGGGTATGCACCGGCTTTTTAGATTTGTGAAACTCCAAGCATTCAGGTTCGTATTTTTGATATAAAAAGCTCAAGCATTGTCTGAGGGACTTTTCAGGCTCTGCAATAAGTTGTTCGTAACTGAGCGTAAAAATATCTCTTTTCATAAATTGGTTAAAATGTGACATCAAGTCGCTTTGCGCTTGCGCATACAAGGCAAATTCACTTAAAGAGCAAAAGTAAGGCTCGCTTTCGGCGAAATGATTACTGTAGACCGACCAGGCTGTTGCATTGAGGTTGCGAGTTAAATGAATAATTCGCGCCTCAGGGAAGAGCTTGTGGATTAAGCCCAGATTTTGAAAATTAGCTGGAAGTTTATTGATCACCACTTCTTCCGGCACTCGATGTCGCTTTATCTCGTCGACATAGAGTATGCGGCAATGATCTAACATAGAGTTACTTAGTTGGTCTAAACAACCTGGGAACTCTGAATTGTTGCGTTTACTGAGGTAAGGGACAATTTTATCGCTGATCACGGTATTCTCGCCTAGTGTACCAACATGTGAATGTTGTACTAGCATTTGTTCTAGGAGAGTCGAGCCAGTTCTTGGCAAACCAACAATAAAAACAGGGGTAAATGTTGTCTTAACCTTATCACTGGGTTTATCAAAAAACGCTTTGCCACAATACTTTTTGATTGATTCAAAAAATGGCAGCATGTCTACAGTACGAAACTCGCTCATCAGCAGCTGTGTATCATTCGCTAAAGCATAGTTATCTTGGGCTGCATTAAAGTTACCTAATTGTTCATGACACTTAGCAAGAGCATAGTGGACCACGGTTTTTAGTCTCGGTGCTTCAAACTCATTTTCCAATTTTTCTAAAATCGCTAAATATGTAGGTAATTCTTTGGCTGAGGACATTTGTACCAGTTCGTACAGCATAAAGGCAGTCACTGTACTATGAGGACAATCTAACCCCGCTTTAAAGACATTTTTGGCTTGTTCAATAAAGCCATAGTCCAGATAAAATTGACCGAGTTGGTAATGGGCTTGGGCATTATGTTTTGCCACGCTTAAGGTGTATTCAAGTACGGTTTTTGCGTCAACCGGTGAACCTACGGCTAAAAATGCATCGGCCAATGCGAAGAGCGGCTCAAGCATTTTTGGTAAATGTTCGCAGGCTCTTTTTAAATAGTAGATTGCGTTATCATACTGCTCTAAACGCGTGCAAATGCGGCCTAGACCAAATAGAGCTGGACCGTTGTTTGGTGACTGTTTTAGTACAGACTTGTACATAAACTCAGCTTCTCTAAGCTTGTTTTCGGCTAATAATTCGTTGGCTCGCTTTAATAACAACATGTTTGTATTCAAAATTAACTGCTTTGTTATATAGGATAAAAATAAAAAGGCGAAATAGCTAATGCTAGTTCGCCTTTGTTTCTGGGTTACAGTAAAAGTTAGAACGTATAGGTTGCTTTCACATAGTAGAAACCACCATTAATACCGTATGGTGAAGTTTCATAGTATTTGCCACCCCAGTTGTTATTTGGGATACCTGTAGCGTCAAAGAAGTCTAGTTCTTCGGCATCTTGGTCAAAGATATTATTTGCACCAACAGATAGACTGATCGAATCTGTTGCAAAGTAGGTAAGCTCTGCATCAAATGTGATTGTCGCGTCCGCTGTTTTTGCTGTTGCATCATAATCGACGTGAACGCCTTGGTATTCGCCAAAGTAGTTCATACGAACAAAACCTGAGAAGTTATCCCATTGCTGAGCCCAAGTTAATGTGCCTCTGTGCTTCGGTAAGTCGTTTTCTAAACGAGATACCTTGAAGTCACCTGTGATAGCAGAGAAGCGGTCTACTTCGGTTTCATTCCAGTTGTATGCGGCACTGAATGTTGCATAACCACCCAGCATATCCATAGAATAGTTACCAACTAAGTCGATACCTTGAGTCGTGGTATCGAAGTCGTTAGTGAAGAAGCTCACCTGCGCTAAGTTATCAACGTTAGGAACACCCGCCGCTTTAAGGGCTGCTTTGTCAGCATCACTTAAAACGATTTTTTCAGACTGGCTTAGACGGTCAGTTACTTCAATGTTGTAGTAATCTAACGTAATAAATAAGTCGCCAGAGCGATATACCGCACCTAGTGTGTAACTTTCTGACTCTTCAGGAGTCAATTCAGTACCACCAAGCTGCTCTGAAACAGGGTTTGTTGGTGGTAATAGTGCTGAATCTACCAATACACCACTGCTTAAGTTTGTCTGCACGTTAGACACGTTAGCTTGACCTACCGTTGGCGCGCGGAAACCGGTACTGATTGAACCACGAACCGAGAAGTCTTCGGTAACATGATATTGACCCGTGATCTTAAAGTTTGTAGTCGAACCAAATGAATCGTAATCTTCGTAACGAAGCGCCCATCCCATCATAAACTCTTCAGTAAATGGGGTCTCGATATCCACATAAGCAGCATAGTTACGACGAGTGTATTCTCCTGCTGCAGAAGGTTTGAAGCCTGGGAAACCATTTGAACCTATCCCAAAGCCTTGCTCAGTCAGTGGCCCTGCAATAAATGATGCTTCATCACCTGAAAGTACTTCAAATGTTTCTTCATGCCACTCAAGACCTGCTGCAACGTTTACATCGTAAGCTAGGTCAAAGTCATAGCCTTTTGACACGTCAAAGTTAAAATTCTTTTCCAGTTGGATGTATTTACCTGGGCTGAAGTCCATAGGCGTATCTGCGCCAAGTGAAGCGTTTACCGTGTTAGTGATGAAGTAACGTGATTCGTTACGACCAACCGAGCCACTTAAGTCCCAGTAACCCCCCTCCAAAAAGCCGTCTTTAAACTCACCTTCAACGCCGATAGTTAGAGAGGTATCAGTGATGTTACCACCAAAGTTCGGCGTGAAACCTCCAGGTAAAATTTCATTAAAGGCAAAACAGTTTCTACCTAACTCGGTATCAGCAGCAATTAATTGATACGCTGGGATGTTCGCTACATTTTTATCCGTCAAGTTAACTACCGGACATTCGATACCCACACCTACACCATCTAAGTCTCCCACTAACAGCGTTTCACCACCGTCGTTAGAGTATACACCAGGACGGGTTTGTGGATTTCGATAATAGAATCCGCCTTTAACGTCTCGCTCGGAGTAGTTGCCAAACATATAGAATCGAGCATTGTCAGTGACATCTACGCCAACATTACCGAAGATACTTATATCATCTTTAATTTCTGGCGCACCCCAGATCTGCGCCGGGTCGCCAACTCCTTCAACTCCGGCACCAATGTAAGCTGCTGCATCAGGACGCTGAACACTGCGGCTAGTCGCATCCGCTTCTTTGTACTGAAAGCTTAAGTTAGCAAAACCATCATCTGTAAATGGCAAACCTACGTTACCTTCGATAACCGTCGTGTCGCCGTCACCTTCGTAGTATTCACCTTGACGAATAGAGAACGAGCCCCCTTCGCTAGCGTCTTTAAGTACAAAGTTCATTACACCCGCGATTGCATCTGAACCGTACTGCGCGGCAGCACCGTCGCGAAGTACCTCCACCTGTTTGAGCGCGATACTAGGGATCACTGAAATATCAGGACCTTGAGCACCGTCGTTAATACCGCCACCTAAAAAGGCAATAACCGATGAACGGTGGCGACGCTTACCATTTAACAAAATCAGCGTACTGTCCGCAGGCAATCCGCGTAAGTTAGCTGGCCTTACTAGAGTCGCTGCATCACTGATTGGGTTTGCATGTACGTTCAAAGATGGTACAGATCCTTTCAGTAATTCCAGCATGTCAGAGCCCGCAGCTTTCGACATATCTTCAGCACCGATGATGTCAATTGGCACTGGTGACTCGCCTACAGAGCGAGGAGCAGCCCGGGAGCCAACTACCGCGATTTTTTCAATTTTTTCATCTGCTTTTGCTTGGTTGGCTTCTTCAGCCATTGCGGTGGTAGTAAGAAGTGAGGTTGTTGCTGCTGAAGCGAGCGCGAAGCGAATTGCACGGCGCACCGTGTTACTTTTTAGTTTCATCCTGTTTCCCCAGTTGATTGTTGTTGTCATACCAATAAAAAGGCCATTTATAATATTTTTACCTTTAATACACATATAATTTAATTTGCTATGTGTTGGCAAGCGCTTTTTTAAAATTAGCAGTGATTTCTGAAACTGCAACTTTCTTAATAACTTTTTGTTTAGGCTAAGAAGAATTGCAAAGGTTGAATGATAAGTTATTGTTGAAGATGAACTTTTGGACGGTTTAACTAGTTTTGAAGAGAAACACCCAGTTGCTTATAATTTGTTGTTACAAAGTTTAGCGAGATTACGGAAATTTCATTATTCAGTTTTTGTAGATTAATTGAGCAATGCTAGGTGCTAGTCTTTGTGTGAGTGATTATTGTACAGTTTTGTGTGGTAATTGAGGTTGATTTTGTTCTAGTTCGTTGTTTTACACACTTTACGTATAACTTTACTCGTTAGAATAGCTAATTTGTACCAATGGCTAATAGCTAAAGTGCTAAAAATTTTGATAGACTCTGGACAACACTATCTTTGAGTTTATTAATGAAACTGATCAAAGTTGTCCATAAAGCACCGATGCGCGTTGCTCGGATCAGTAAACGCAGACAGCAAATAAGATTGCGCAGAGCAATGATTGCGCTCAAATGCGCACTAGAACAAGAGAAACAAGAAACGAAAGAAATGCTTGAGATATACAAGCGATATACTTTGGGGCGAGCGCATAAGGCTGAGTTAAAAACAGCAAACGCCCAACTTGTGGATATTCTCAAAGGATTAGGATTGGGTGTGTTTGCCGTTTTACCTTTTGCCCCCATTACCATTCCGATAATCGTAAAGGTCGGTCAATTAGTGGGCGTGGATGTTTTGCCTAGCTCATTCAACTTGAAAAAAAAGCCAACAAAAACCGAGGAACAGTGAATTTTCTTTTTAGCCTTGGTAATCTAAGTACGAACATAATAAATTTGAGGCCTACATGAACAACCTACTCGTTCACTCTGCGAAGGGTACACCCATTTCTATCTTCTCTGCTGCAGAATTAGCGTCATGGCAAGCGCAGCAGTCAAGTACGACACAGCTTTTCGTAAAAACCGCACAACTTCAATCGCAAAAAAATATTCTTATTCCGAATGCTGATTCTGGAGAAGTAGAGCGAGTTATTGTTATTGCTGAAGACGATGATTTTTGGCTATTGGGCGATCTTGCAAAGCAGTTACCAAAAGGTACTTATTTTATTGATATCGCTTCTGAGCAAGTTGAGAGCCACGCTATTGCGTTTTTACTGGGGGCGTATCAATTTTCTGCTTATAAAGAATTGCCAGCGATTGTCGCAAAGCTTGCTATCGAAGATGCTGATATATATGCCAAAGTAAAAGCGGCTGTCGAGTCTATTAATCTTGCAAGAGATTTAGTAAACACACCGGCTGCCGATATGATGCCTCAGCACATGGCTGAAGTAATGGAAGAACTTGCCGAGCAATATGGCGCATCATTTGAACAAATCATTGGTGATGAGTTATTGGAGCACAACTACCCAACAATCCACATGGTGGGCCGTGCGAGTGACAATGCTCCGCGTTTGCTTGACTTACGTTGGGGTAATGAAAACCACGCAAAACTTACGTTAGTTGGTAAAGGCGTATGTTTTGACTCTGGTGGTCTGGACTTAAAACCTGCGTCTGGAATGCGTAATATGAAAAAAGACATGGGCGGAGCGGCTCATGTTATCGCGTTGGCCAATATGATTATGGCGGCAAAACTGCCTGTAAGATTACGCGTACTTATCCCAGCGGTAGAAAATGCGGTTTCTCGCAATGCCTTTAGGCCAGGTGATGTGATCAAAACACGTAAAGGTATTACGGTTGAAATTGACAATACCGATGCCGAAGGACGCTTGGTTTTATGCGACGCATTGGCAGAAGCGCAAACAGAAGCGCCTGAGCTATTGATTGATTTCGCAACCTTGACTGGTGCGTGTCGCGTTGCACTTGGCACTGAACTACCTGGTTTTTATTCTACAGATCAAGCGATTGCTTCTGAGCTAATGGAAATTGGTCTGGGTAATGCGGATCCTATTTGGCAACTGCCTTTGTTTGATCAGTATAAGGCGCTGTTCAAGAGCGATATCGCCGATATTGCTAACTGTGGTTCGACGCCGTTTGGTGGTTCAATAACAGCTGCACTGTATCTAAAAGAATTTGTTGAGCCAGCCACGACACCTTGGCTACATTTTGATGTGATGGCTTGGAACGTGAGAGCGTTACCGGGTAGACCTGTTGGTGGTGAAGCATTGGGTCTTAGAACCATGTTTAGTTATCTTGAGAAAAAGTTCGGCTAATCACAATCACAGAGCCTGAAATCTATGAAAAACCCAGCTACGTAAGCTGGGCTTTTAGTTTGTCTAATAACCGAATTGGTATAATTAATTTTAGATTAGTTTTACTGCTTTTCAGGAATGTTTTCTAAGATCCCTTTCATTTGCTGCCAATATAGGCCAACGCTTGAAATTTCTACTTTTTCCTCGGGAGAGTGTGGAAATTTGATGGTTGGACCAAAAGAAATCATATCCATGTTCGGGTAAGGTTCTTTGAACAAACCACATTCAAGACCAGCATGAATAACCATAATATGTGGCTTTTCACCGTAGATTGATTCATACATATCACGGAAAATAGCTAATACTTCTGAGCTTGGATCAGGTTTCCAGCCTGGGTAAGCACCACTAAATTCAATGTCTGCTTGTGTCAGCTCAGCCAGTGAACGCAACATACCCTCGACATCACTGCGACCAGAATCAATTAATGAACGGATCAAACATAGGACTTCTAAACTGTTATCTGTAGTAGAAATTACACCCATATTAAGTGAGGTTTCAACAACACCTGGAATATCGTCGCTCATGCGTACAACACCATTAGGGCAAGCATTGAGAAGCGCTAATACTTTGCTTTCAGAAGCTTGGCTCATTGGCAACGTGGTACTTTTTGAGGTGCTGAGCGCAAATGTGATCCCGGTTTCTATGGCACATAATTCTTGCTTAATGATGGTTTCATAAGCTTCAATCAGCGCCTGGAACTCGCTTATTTGCGTTTCATCAAAACTAATGACAGCGTATGCTTCGCGCGGAATTGCATTGCGTAGGGAGCCGCCTCTGATCTCGATAAGTCTTAGATCAAAGTCTGCAATATGGTGTTTTAAGAATCTTGCGAGCAATTTATTAGCGTTTGCACGACCAGTGTGAATGTCGACGCCAGAGTGTCCGCCGCGTAAGCCTTTTAGAGACAGCTCAAAGATTTGATGGTGTTTAGGTAACGCTTCTCGCACGAGTTGTAGAGTTAAGGATGCATCTACACCACCTGCGCAACCCATATAGATTTCGCCTTCTTGCTCTGAATCGGTGTTGAGCAGAATTTCTCCTTCTAACCAGCCAGATTGCAAACCAAACGCGCCGCTCATGCCTGCTTCTTCATCAACGGTTAGTAACACCTCAAGTGGACCGTGTTTGATATCGTCAGCGTCTAATACGGCCAAACATGATGCCATGCCGATACCATTGTCTGCACCTAATGTAGTGCCAGTTGCAGTTACCCAATCATTATCAACATATGGTTTGATTGGATCGGTAACGAAGTCGTGTGCTGTATCGTCATTCTTTTGTGGCACCATATCAATGTGTGCTTGTAGTACAACAGGCTTACGATTTTCCATGCCACTTGTTGCAGCTTTTTTGATGAACACATTACCAGTGTTATCACGACGTACGTCTAAATTTTTGCTTTTAGCCCAGTCAACAATAAAGCTTGCTAGCGCTTCTTCGTGTTTTGAAGGGTGGGGAATGGCACAAATTTGGTCAAAAAACTTCCAAATTGCTTGTGGTTCTAATTGACTGATCTCGGTATGCGCTTTGAGCACAATAAACTCCTTGGATGAGCGATAATAATATTGCAATATTACCACCCACCCAAGGGCAAGATCGAGCAATTAACCTTAATTCGGGAGAGTAGGTTAGTTATTGAGCTTGACTCGCAGCCACTGCTGGTGCAATCAACTCAAGACCTGTTTTATCGCAATCAGGTAAACGTGCATCCGACATCGCAATTGGGGTCGTTCTTTCTCCCCATTTTAAATAGCTCGCAGCCCAGGTTAATCCAGCGCCAAATGCCGCCGACATAATATTAGCGTGTGGCTTAATAAGACCACTTTCGACAGCTTCACACAGTGCAATTGCAATTGTTGCAGCTGAGGTATTACCGTACTTGTCGATATTGACCATGACTTTATCATCTGAAATTTCCAAACGATTTTGGATCGCTTGAATGATACGAAGATTTGCCTGGTGCGGGATAAGTACATCAATGTCTTCTAGTGATAGCTGTGCTTGGTTGAGTACATCATCACATGCTTCACTCATACCTTTTACAGCACGCTTGAAGATTTCACGTCCCTCAAAAGAGAGGTCAGAAGGTCCGGTGCCTGCACAGCGGTCCATATCGGTACCATAGTTTGGAATGTGTAATATACTTCTGTCAGTGCTATCACAGCCAGTTTTGGTGCCTAATAGGCCGGTTGGTTCCTCACTTGCTTCAAGCACGACAGCACCAGCACCGTCGCCAAATAATACCGCGCTGTCGCGCTTTGCCCAGTTTACATACCAAGTCATACGCTCAGCTGCAACAATGACTGCTCTTTTAATCATACCGGCTTGGATCTGTGCGGTGGCATTTTGTAATGCATACAAAAAGCCCGAACAGGCCGCATTGGTATCACATGCTGCAGCACCCACGGCTCCAATATTCTTTTGTACTAAAGAAGCTGTATTTGCCACCATAGTTGACGGGGTGCAGGTTGCAAGTAGAACAAGATCGATGTCTTTACCTTCAAGTCCTGCACATGCCAAAGCGTGTTGGCTTGCAACCGTTGCAAGTTCGGCAGTGCTAACATGACTAACGCGTCTGGATTTTATACCTGTTCTTGTACTTATCCATTCATCATTGGTATCAACGATGGTGCTAATTTCATCATTACTGATGCTCGCTGGTGGAATGCACTTACCCCAGCCCGTGATTTTTGCATAAACCATAGTGTCTCTTATTCTAATCCGACCAGTTGGCCAATTTTTTATTTATACCAAATCCTTCACAGTATTGCCATAAAAGCGAAGCTGTGGCTTGTAAAACGGCGATATAACTGAGTTCGATCACACCTATTTTCGCTAGATTAGGTATAATTCTTTTATCTTAGCTTAGCTTCTTATATTTTCATGAAAATTGCGTTTTCTCCCAGCTCTGCATTGGGTCAACTGTTGTTGTTGCGATCTGTGGCAATCATCATTCAAATAGTGATGCTCGCTATCGCAGCTCTAGTTTTTGGTAAACAATTTGATTTTGTTGCAGTGGTTGGAGTGGTGGCAGCGGAGTCGGTATTTCAGCTATTAAGTATTTACGCCTACCGTAACACAAAAGAAGCCGCGTCTATTGGTATGACAATGCAATTGTTGGCGGACATTTTGTTTCTTACTATTTTGTTGGACCTGACGGGTGGAGCGACCAATGCGTTTGTGTCCTTGCTGGTATTGCCAACGGTTATTGCAGCAGTAACTATTCCAACTATCAACATGTTGATGGTGTCGGCTGGGGCGATTGGGGCTTATCTTTATCTTTATATAAAAATGTCTCATGAACATGTCCACCATATGGACATGAGCACTCACTTGCTCGGGATGTTAGTTAACTTTACTTTCACTATTATAGTCGTTGTTACCGTGGTGAGCATATTGGTAAAGCAAAATCGAAAAAAAGAGCGGGCAATTGCCATGTTACGAGAGCAGCAGCTACAGCAAGAACAATTAATCGCATTAGGTAGTGCGGCCGCACAAGCAACCCATCAACTCGCCACGCCAATCGCACATTTGGCGCTATTACACGAAGAGCTGGAGGAGTCGTATCCAAAAGATCCATGTGTTCAAGAAATGTCGGAACCTCTTGGGAAATGTAAGGAGCAGCTTAATGTCTTTAGAGAATTCACTGAGTATATAAAGTCAGCGTCTAAACAAATGATAACTGCAGAGCATCTTGCAGAGCAGTTAAAAGAATTAACGAATTTACAATTTCCACGGCAGCATTTTCGATTCGATATTACTAATGTTCAGGGGGGGCTGTGCGATGATCCTATGTTGATGCCTTCGATTTTGAACCTTATTAGTAACGGTGTGCGAGCAAATGAGCAAGCAAAACAGACGGACATAGAGGTGATATTTACCTCCGAGCCGACTGAGCATGTGATAACCATTCTTGATAAAGGTGAGGGAATAGCAGAAGAAAGGCTAGCGCAGCTGGGGCACAATGTAGTGAATAGTGAATCTGGGCTTGGCATGGCGGTACTGCTTAGTCATGCGACAATTGAACGGCTTGGTGGACATCTGCTTATTGAAAGCGACGTTACCGATGGGACAAAATGTACGATTAAACTACCAAGGGTGAGTGATGAATTTACTGCTTGTTGAAGATGACGTGCCTTACGCACAAACATTGATGAGGCGCTTGGAAAAACAAGACTTTGGTGTTGAACACGTCACTTTAATTGAAGATATGCAGGTGGCTTGTAAACGAGAAGCTTTCGACTACATATTGTTGGATATGAAGCTGGGTGAGTCCAACTCAATAAACTTCATAACACAAATCAAGCAGCTCAATCCAAGCGCTCGCATTGTATTATTAACGGGTTATGCTAGCATTGCAACTGCAGTTGAGGCGATAAAATTGGGTGCTGATGACTACCTAACTAAGCCAGCAAGTACCAGTTTGATAGTACAAACGCTATTGGGAGAGAAAACTCAAGAAATCGTAGAAGAAGTCATGTCTCCAGAACGACTTGAGTGGGAACATATTCAGCAAGTTCTAAAGGCAAACGAAGGTAATATTTCTGAAACTGCACGGCAACTTAATATGCACCGAAGAACGCTGCAGAGGAAATTACAAAAGAAACCTGTTTATAAGTAGGTTTTCACTTATACTCATTATTAAATAAAATGAAATATGCTGAGTTAGTCGATGATATTCTCATTTGAAGCATTGAACCTTTGGGCAATTATTCTCGCCGCTTTGTCTTCCTTTATGTTAGGTGGTATTTGGTATTCGCCTATGCTGTTCCAAAAAACATGGATGGAGGGGTGTGGGTTGACAGAGCTTGACTTACAAACGAGCGATCCCAAGATGACTTTTGGCGTCGCATTTCTGTTATCTTTGTTGTCCGCTGTGTTTATGGCTGTGATGCTTGATCTATCGCTCTCTTTGTTAGCGGCTACCGGAGTTGGGCTTGGTGTGGGAGTTTTTTTCGTCGCCTGTTCATTAGGAATAAGCTATATATTTGAGCAGCGCCCGATGAAACTGTTTTTAGTCAACGGTGGCTATCATGTGTTACAGTTTACGCTCATTGCATTTGTACTTAGGATCATGAGCTAACTCGGTATGGCAAAACCCAATAAAAAAGGCCCTGTTAGAACCGTCGATATTTATTGTTCTGGATGCCGCCAGCAGCTATTTAAGTATCGTAAGGGAGGCAAGGGCAGCCTCGTCAAATGTTTTAAAGAACGGATCACCCAGGACTTTACCACCAACCAAGTAAACTGCCCCAATTGTGAGCAAGAGTTTGCCCGGGATACATTAGTGAGAGGTGCGCCAGCACTGAAAATGATTGGTGGCAAGGTCACCTTCAAGTAGTCATTACTTGAATTTTCATTGCTCACTTTTTGTTGTTATCAGACAAATGTCCTGTCTTGAATTTCCCAGTTTGTTACTATTTCGCCGTTTGGCTTTGCTGTTTCAATGAATGAAAATGACCCTTCCCATGGAACTGGGCCAGCCTATTGGGTCTTGCTAAATGGAAAAAACATGATCGATTTAATGTTCGATATCATCGGTATGACAGGCACTTTCTTGGTTGTTGGTGCATTCTTTATGCTACAGCTGGAAAAGGCATCTCCCGATAGTTTAACGTATAACTTGATGAATTTAAGTGGTGCGATCCTACTACTGATTAGTCTTTGTTATAACTTTAACCTTGCAAGCTTTGTGATAGAGTTATTTTGGATCGCAGCGTCTTTAATTGGTTTATTTAAATATTTCAAAGCGAGAAAGTTGGCATCTGCTTAGGGTCTAAAAGAAAAGGCTAATCAAAAACTTGCGTAGTGGCTAGGAGCAAGTATTATTAAGTTAATCATATGCTGCTACGTAGGTTAGAGTAATCTAACACTACGAGTGAAGTGTGGGAACATAGAGCTCGTATAATATGAAAAACTTAAGCGCGTTAATTAAAGTCACTCCATTCTTAATTCCTTTTGCGGTAGTCGCTGAACCAGAAGCTATGGACGCCGACCTTTATCAGCTGTCGTTTGAAGAGCTGTTGAATGTAAACGTCTCTATCGCAACCAAAACCGATGAGACTAGGGCATCGGTTCCCTCTAGTATTACTGTCTTTAATTCAGAACAAATCAATAGCCTAGGTGTCGACAATGTTTATGATTTAATGAATTTTGTACCTGGCTTTCAATCTACTCGAGGCGATTGGGTTGGAGCCGTGCCAAAAGAGCATACCCGTGGTGTGTATCTGGATACTGGACATGTGTTAGTGATGATTGACGGGCAAAGGCTGAATGAGTCTTCATTCGGTAAAGCGTCGGTCTACACCCCGTACATTCCCATTGAAATTATCAATAAAGTTGAATTTATTCGAGGCCCGGGCTCCGCACTTTATGGCAGCAATGCCTTTCTTGGTGTAATGAATATTATTACCAAAAAACATAGTAATCAGCTTTCTGTTGGCTATGGTGAGCATGGCAGCGCTCAAGCGGCGATCAATATTTCAAAGCAAGTGTCTAACGAAACACTGGTCTACGCTAATATTGCATTTAATAAACGCACTGGTGATAGCTATTTTGGAGGTGCCGTAAAAGACCCGTTAGAATCACTTTTTGCTGTGTTTGGCGGCAATCATCAAGCGTTAACATGGCAAGTAAGGTTTAACCGCACTCAACTTGACGAGTTTTTAAATCTTTCCCGTTATTCCCCTGAAAACGAACACAAAAGCGAGAACTATGCGGCAACATTTGAGTATCAGTGGCAAATTACTGAGTTACTCGAGTTAACCCATAAACTGAGCTTTATTGAGCATAACATTGAAAGTGCAGGGCTCATCGTTACAGCAGCAGAAATAGGTATCACGCAAGGAGGTGACTTTTTAGTTGGCCCAGCTTGGCAATCTAGAGACTTAACTTATAACCTAGATGGTGGTTATAAACAAAATGACCATTTACAATGGAATTTCGGGATTGAGTTGTCAAAGGAAGAGCAAAGTAAAGCAGGTGTAAGAACTACTTACTATGACCAAACTGCTGGTGACATCATTATTTATAACCATACCTATTTGGGTGGTGTGCAGACAATATCTGACTACGCGCCATTTTATTCGCTACGTCAGGATTTTGATTCTTATGCGGGTTATGTTCAAGCTAAGCATCGATTTAGCGAGCAACTTAGTATGTTTGCAGGAGCACGATATGACGAAGTGAAAGACATAGACGATAATTTATCGCCAAGGCTTGCATTCGTTTACGGCTACGATGAAGCAAACACTTTTAAGCTACAATATGGAGAGTCTTTTCGTACACCAGTCAGTAATGAGCTTAACTCAAACGATGACGTTACATCAGGTAATTCGAACTTAACTTCAGAATATGTAAAAACGACAGAGCTGGTCTGGCATTATCAAGACGAGTCCAAACAATTTGACGCGGTACTGTTTAACAATGAACTAGAAGATTTTATTAATCTTGTATCCATTGATGATGAGCAAGCTGAGTTTACATTTGATAATGTCTTTGAGACGAGTATGCAGGGTATTGAAGTTAATGCTAATTTTAATTTAAGTGACTCAACATGGATACAAGGTGCATACACCCAGTTATTTGACGAGCCATTAAACGGCAGTTTTAAAAAGTTTGCTGCGCTTGCCTTTACTCATAAAAGAGGGGCGGTAGAAGTTACTTTAAATGCAATTTGGCGAGACACAACATTGATACTTGCACCCCCAGAGTCAACTGTAGATGATTTCAAGCAGTCAAGTTACTACCTCATTGGCGGTACCGTTTCTTTTAATTTGGATAACAATACTAAAATTCAACTGAAAGCTGAAAATCTTTTTGATAAAAAATACACTGTATTTGATCCAAGATTGATTGATGGTCATGTGCCACAACAGGGCAGAAATTTATTGATTCAGTATATTAAGAATTTTAATTAGCTGATGGGGTAGGTGTTTATAGAATGAATGTGCCACCTATACGGTGGCACATTTTTTATTACTTAAAAGAAGGTATAATCAACACGCAGGCTGATTGTGCGGCCATTTAGGTAGTTAATATACTCTTGTGCTGCTGAATTATTGGCGTTTCTAGAGCGAGCACGCATATAGGTAGCAGTTTCTTTATCAAATAGGTTATTAACGAATACACTTAGTTTTAGACTATCACTTAGCTGAATACGTCCTGAAACGTTAAAGACACTATATGCTGGTGTTTTATCTTCATCACGGACATTAAAGTGTGTTTTATATTCGTCATAGAAAGAGTATTCACCTCGGATGTAAGCATCTTTACCGAACAATTGAATATTTTGATCAAGCGCTAGATATGCATTCCATTCTGGTACCATTGTCATCTTATCACCAGCGCTTGCTGAGATAGAGTCATTGTCTTCTGTGATCTCAGAGCTTGTGTACGACGTGTTGAATGACATCGTTAGGTCGTCAGTTAAACGAGCTGTTGACTCAAACTCAAAACCTTCAGACTTAGCTTCACCACCGTTAGCTGTATATGAAAATCCACAAGTGTCCATATATACTGAGGTTTTAATATCAGTCCAATCGATACGATAGATTGCAGCAGAGAAATCCACTTTTCTGTCAAGTACACTTGCTTTAAGACCTAGCTCATAGTTTTCGATAGCATCAGACGTGTAACGGTCTTTACGATTTTTAGCAAGCGGATCAGCCTCACATGAAGCTGCTAATGGACCATTGTTACCACCTGGTCGATATCCTTCTGAATATAAGCCGTATACAGACATTTCTTCACTTGGACGGTAAGAAACACTGAACTTATAGCGGTTACCTGATTCTTCACCACTTAAATTATCTTCAGAAGTTGCCCAAATACCTTCTTGCGTGTAGTGAGAACCATCTTTAAGTTCAAAACGGCGTACACCACCATTCACTTCAAGGCTACCGGAATCACCTAAATCAAATTCGTATGCAACATCAGCGAAGAATGCGAGTTCTTCCGAGTAATCACGAATGTTGGTAAGGTTCCAGTTGTTCTGAGGGTTGCCAAATGTGTCTTTACCAATTTGTGTAGCATCTGCCCCCCACCAATTAAGTGCTAGCGCAGATACTTTGTCGCCTTTTTCATGATATTGATTTTGGTAGTCTGGATCGTAGCCGTATTCAACTTCGTCATAGTAAGCGCCGATAGTCCAAGATAGAGGCGAGTTTACATCAATATTTTGGAAGCGCAGTTGGTGAGTCACACGCTCATATTTGCGATGGTCAATGATCCAAGTACGGAACATATCTGATGCATCTAAACGACTCCATCCGGTTTGAATGCTGTCTTCTTCATAAGTACGGTGAGAGCCTGCGTAAGTTAAAGACGCTATATCTAGGAAGTTATCATCCTGAATATTTAAAGTGAAAAGATCATTAGTTGAGTCAGACCATGGGTCCATTAAGTCCCACACTTGGTATTTTTGTGGCACACCTTTGTTAGCAATTGGTGCGTTGCCCGCGTTACATTGAGGGCGCTCAGCTGTCTCAGGACAAGAAACTTTAAAGAAATCGACATCATATCCGTAAGCTGCTTCCTCATTGGCTGTTAGGCTGTAGTCCCAATAATAACCTGGTGTAGAACGGTCACCTGTTGTCGTACCTGTGTCGCTGAATGTCGTATGTGCGTAGCCTAGAGTAACAGAAGTTTCTGGGTCCACTTGCCACAATAGTTGGCTGCGGATAAAGCCTCGGTCTGCGTTACCCTGAACACCAGTATTCATATTAACCATTTGATAACGTTCATGTTCTGTATTACCACTTACACGCAGTGCTAACGTATCATCAACAAGTGGAATGTTAACACCCATTGAAATATTACGATGTAGACCATCTACATCTTTTTCACTTCCAACCTGTGTAGACGCGAAAAATTCAAATTCATCAAGTACAGGCTTTTTAGTGATGATCCTAACCGTACCACCGATAGCGTTTGAGCCATAAAGTGTACCTTGTGGTCCTCGTAAAACCTCAACTCGCTCTACGTCGTTTAAGTTTTCAAAAGTAAAAGGAACGTCGTCGACAAAAACGCTGGTTGTATCTGGAAATGCAGTGTTACCTCCACTTAAGCCACGCAAAATAAGTTGACCTCTAGGAGAAGCAGCCCCAGCGAGCGTTCTATAAAAGTCTTCTGCTGATACTAAGTTACGATCAGCGATGTCCATTGCTGAGATAGTAGAAACCTGCATTGGAATTTCTATGATGGTTTCTTCTTTACGACGAGAGGTAACGGTAATTTTTTCTATTTGTTCTTTAGCACCGTTTTCTGGTTGTTCTTCCGCGGTTACGTAAAAGCTTGCTGATGCAGCCAGCATGCTAAGGCAGAGAGTACTCTTAGCAAATGGTATCTTCCCCAGTGGTTTCATTGTGATTTCCCTTATTGTTTTTGTGTGAAAAATACAATAGTACCGATATTTGTACTATTGCCTATGTATCAATGAAGGGTAAAAATAATTTATTAATGTAAATTATTCAAGTTTAATGTAACTTTATTTTTGTTGTGGTGTTTTTGTTTTATTTAAGTCTATACTAATCATACGGTTATTAGTTTGAAAATTAATACTTAGAAATATGGAATTAGCCAAAAGTCTAATAGGGTTTGGAATATTTAATTCTAATAAAACGTTAGTCATCGGAGTTTCTGGCGTTCAGGGTTCTGGTAAATCAACACTAAGCTATTCTCTTTGTAAACAACTTAGGGAAGTTGGCATTACTTGTAAGTGTGTGTCGCTTGATGATTTTTATTTAGACCCAGAAGAGCGGGCATTACTTGCTTCAAAGTTTCATCCGCTGTTTCAACAAAGAGGCTTACCTGGTACACACGATCTTCAACTATTACAAGATGTTATGAGCAGATTTAAACGCGGTGAAGCATTTACTTTACCAGTATTCGATAAATCAATAGATAGGAAGTTGCCAAAATCAAAATGGCGAAAAGTTGATGCGGGTTTACAGGTACTTATTATCGAGGGATGGTGTATGGGAGTGGAGCCGCAGTCTAGCGATGAGTTAGCACCTCCCGTTAATCAATTTGAGCAAGAATTTGATAAAGACGGTTCGTTTCGCTTAAAAGTGAATCAAATTTTATGTGAAGAGTATCAAGCTATTTTTTCACAATTAGATAGTCTCATTTATTTAAATGGAATGAGCTTCGACAGAGTATATCTGTGGCGGCTGCAACAAGAGCATGTGCTCAAAGCATCGAACGGAAAAGGGATGAGTGATGAGCAAGTTAGACAATTTATTCAGCCATTTCAACGCCTATCGGCATGGGGAATGCGAAGCTTGCCAAGAATCGCGGATATTGAAGTGTGTTTGGGTGAGAATAGAGAAGTGCTGCAAATAAACACTCAGCTTGGCGAATACACAAGCTGAGTGTAATTTTTGTTAAAGTTGATGAGTTATGCTGCTAGCTCTTCAACACCAACGATTAGCCAAGGTGCATCTCCCGTCGTTTTACGCTCTAAGTGCCATATTTCGTGGATAGGTTCCTCTTGCATGTCGCCGAGATCACGATATTTTCCAGTAAACTTAATGCTTACTTCCCAAACGTCAGGACGTGTATCAGCACGAACTAACTCAGCGTCAACAAACATCACCTCAGTGTTAACGTCACCTTGTTGCTCTCGTTCACGCTTGAACTCTTCAACCAACTCTGGGCTCAAGTATTCAGAAACCGTCGAAAAGTCGTTGTTATTCCAAGCGGTTTGGATGGTTTGATAATGCTGTCTTGCGCCTTGTAAAAAGCCATTGATGTCAAAATCTCTCGGCAAATTCATAGGCACGCTACCTGCGCCAAAACCACCGCCAATTGGTCCTTGGCTTTGAAATTGCTGTGGTGGAGTATTGTTGTAGCCACCCATAGGTGGCGCGCCGGCATAAGTTGGCTGCTGTTTTCTTGCAAGCATGCCCTTAACCAATTTGAAAATTAAAAAGGCAGCAGCGGCAAGCAGAATCATCTCAAGGAATTGGAATCCTTCAAAATCATCGCCAAGCATCGCGGCAATTAGACCACCGGCTAGTAATCCGCCGAGTACACCAGCCATAATGCCTTTTTTACTCGATTTAGGCTTTGCTGTAGATTTTGCATTTAATGCTTGTGTATCAGTTTGTTGCTTTTGCTGAGTCGTTTGCGTTTGCTGGGTTTTGCCTGAGCTCTTACTACCAAACTTCTTTCTCGCTTCAGCATTAAAACTGGCTGTAAATAAAAAAGAAACAAGGGAAAGTAACACAATGAAATGTTTCATAAAGTTCCTATATACCAAAATAACTGTCGCCATTGTAAAGAACTAACATGGCTATTTAAATAGGTATGTACCTCAATTAAATTTGTATTTTGAGAGGTTTAGTAAGGATATTGAGACACCGCCCCAAAGAGTGGGGCGGTAGCATTATAACCAGCGTAGTGAGCTTGTCACTTCTGATTGGAAGGTTTCAATTGGCGCACCTCGGTTTGCCACCAGTATAGTGTTGGCTTTACCATCATGGGCAATTAAGCCCTCAAAGCGGCTATCACCAAAACTATCTTTGCCGTCAATCGTACTTTGTTGACCTGCTGGCACGACAAAAACCGTGAGTGGACCAAATTCGGATTGCATAACCAAGTGAAGGCTTTTTTGACCTTTAAAATTACAAAATGTCGCGTAAACCACTTTACCCGGCAAGTTGTCGAACTTACCCCCAAACATCGCGAGCTTCTCATTCACGGTTTGCAGTGACACTGTTTCTTGCTTCTGCAGTGCATTTTCTTCGTAATACACATGAGCAAGCGCATGTTCACCGGTATCGACAGGGTGTCCAAAACCGCCAAAGTAAAAGACCACGGCGGCAAAAAATACACTGGCGGCAATCGCAAATGGTGCGGTAGCGCGTCTAAACCAAGACGCTTTCACCACTTTTTGTTCTTCCGTTTCAAGCTTCTTTTGTTTTGCAATTATCTTGTCAGCCAACCCCTCTGGCACATCAATATCGAGTGATTTACCCAAGAAATCGTCGAAAGCTTGCATTTCTTCGACCAGCACTTGCAACTCAGGTTGCTGTTCGGCCTGTTTTTTGACCTCTTCATCATGAGGATCAGCAACGAGGCGGCGTCGAAATTCGAGTTCATCCATTAGTTTGATGCCCCCTTTATTGGTTCATATTCAGTCGTTAAAGCGTCTTTCAGCTGGTTTCGAGCACGGTATAATCTTGTCATCACCGTGTTTTTATTCAGCTCAAGTATATCGGCGATTTCATCCCCAGAACATCCCATCACCACTTGCAGAAGCAGTGGTTCACGATATTCTGGTGCTAAGTTGGCTATTTGTCGTTGTACAACGGTTTGCTCCATTGCATCATCCAAAGCCGAACTGGTATCGTCGACCAGCGTATCTTGTTCAACCTCCGCATAGTCAAATTGCTTACGCTCAAAACGACGTGCATTCTCTCGTCTTAAAATAGTTAATAACCAAGGCTTTGCTGCATTCTCATCTTGTAATGAATCGAGTGCGCGCCAAGCCCGCAAAAAAGTTTCTTGTACTAAGTCTTCTGCTATTGTCGGATCGCCAGACAACCAATAAGCGAACTTATATAGCTCTTTGTGGTACATCCGAACCAGTGACTCGTAGTGATGTTGTTTACTGGCCATATCTATGAGACCTATCTTTTTGCAGGTTTATTTCAACAAAAACTCATTTTATTTTAGTTGATTCTGGGAGTGTATCTCACACCAAGCATAATTGATCTGTTAATTATTTACTAACAAATCTAATTCGTCTTGCAATAAAAAAGCGCCCTGAGGCGCTTATTGGTATAGATTACCTAAACTTTGGCTTTTATTTGTGTGAACAGTGCTTTTAACACTGGTTTTAACTTCACCATATAGTTGAGACAAGTCTACTTTTTCTCTATTGCCTCCATACAACGAGCTTTGCAGCGTTTGTACTTGTGCTTGCAATGAGCTGGGTTGAAGTGCTAGCCATTGTGCCATGGTGATATTTTGTTGTTTGATGTAGTGCAGTAGCGCTTGATAAAAGCCCGCTGGGTTATCTTGCTTAACCGCTTTTTCAAACGAAATAAAAGGTGCTGAATTTTCATCAGTGACCGTATTTACTATGGGGCTTGCGGTCGGTTTTGTTCTTAGACGCCATATTAGTAATGTTATTAGCCATAATGCGTATCCGAAAGCGGCGAGTCCCCACATCCACAGCGGGATAATTTGTTCTGTGACCACGTTGGTTTGCGTAGCAGGTGATGGGTTTACGCTTGGGCTTGAAAGCGGCTGCTGGATTGGAGCTGTCTGTGGTAAAGTAGGCTGGTTTGGATCGAGAATCACGCTGATAGACTTACTTGGTAACGTCGCAAACTCTTCACGTTTAGTGATGGTATTAAACCAGGGGAGTTTTACTTCGGGCAGAGTAAAATCACCTGCAAGTTGCGGTAGGTAAGCAAATGAAATGGTTAACTGTGAGATGACTTTCCCATCTCGGGTAATTTGCTTGCGCTCTGACGCGTCTGGATAAATTCTAAATCCATTAACGTCTTCAAGCTGAATGTCAGGAAGCTGCTCTTTAGTAACACCTACTGCAGTGAGTGTTAATGTTCGCGTAATAGGCGTTCCAACGGTAAATTCAGCGTCTTTGGGCTGCCACTCTTCAGAAAAATTTAAATACTCACTTGGTAACCAGTTGTCAGCAGCGTTGGCTGGGATAGGGGACACTGAAAAATCGATGGTATTGCCAACCGCAGAAGTTGCCATTCTACGATAGCCATCTCTGATCTGCCCGTTGAAGATAGGTGGTTCAATAGTGAAATTGCCACTCTTTTGCGGTTGGATCATGTATTCTCGGGTGAGCACCATGAAACGTCGGCCATCTATAACTTCATATTCTTCATGGCCTTTGCCCAATTGTGTGAAGTTAGCACCGTCTGAAACTGGAGCACTTAGTTGGCCATCTAGTAACTCCTTTCCTACATATAGTTTAAGGGTATAGAGCGCAGCCTGTTGAACATATAGGTTTTTTGTCTTGAGTTCGGTTTTTACGAATATATCGTTGCTTTGTTGTTCATCATCACGAGCGACAACTTTGATTTCGATCGGCTGGGTCGTTTCACCATCTACCTCTAGCGCAGGAATGGTGTAAGTACCCGGAGTGCGCGCAACGAGCTGCATCTGCCAGGTAGTGGAACTTGAAACGCTGCCATTAATAATACTGGTTCTAGAGCTAGTATTTACAGGGCTGGTGACAAAATCATTACTAAGCGCTGAAACATCCGGAATGGTGCCTTTGACCTTACCCTCAGCGATAATCGACAACGTGAAATATTCGCCTGTCAGTACCGGGTTTTTGTCTACGCTTGCTGTGAGATTATCCAAAGCCAACGATGTCTGGCTTAATATCAACAAAGACAGAAAAAGTATAATGCGTTTTACCATGATTTTTCAGCTCCCCTTGGCAGACGTCTTTGTTTACGTTGTTGTGCTTCTAATTGCATTTTATTTCTCAATAATATGGCTGGATCATCAGGTACTTTTCTAAGCAGTTGATTAAGCTGTTGCGCTTTCTCAATTTCTTCAGGGGTAAGTGGCCGACTATCTTGCATCATTGCTGCCTGTGCCTTTTCTTCATCCTGCGGTGATTGTTCGGGATCGGGCGTAGGTGCGGCTTGCGCTTGCTGTTGTTTTTGCTCTTGAGTTTGTTCCTCGGCTGCTTGCTGGTCTTGGCGGGCAGCATCTAGCTCTGGCTCGTTGTTATTTTGTTCTGATTCACTTCCTGCTTGTGAATTCTGTTGGTCTTGCTGACTTTGTTGGTCTTGCTGACCTTGTTGGTCTTGCTGACTTTGTTGGTCTTGCTGACCTTGTTGGTTTTGCTGACCTTGTTGGTCTTGCTGACTTTGTTGGTCTTGCTGACCTTGTTGGTCTTGCTGACTTTGTTGGTCTTGCTGACCTTGTTGGTTTTGCTGACCTTGTTGGTCTTGCTGACCTTGTTGGTCTTGCTGACCTTGTTGGTCTTGCTGACCTTGTTGGTTTTGCTGACCTTGTTGGTTTTGCTGACCTTGTTGATCCTTTAACGCTTCGACTAGCGCTTTATTATCCTTCGCTTGCGTAAACTCAGGATCTAAGGATAAGGCTTTTTCGTAGGCAGAAATCGCGTCGTCTAACTTACCAAGCCGTGCTAGTGCATTGCCTAAATTGTATTGGCCTTCTGCTGAGCTTGTTTGTTCGAGTGTTTTTACCGCTCCTTCGTAATCTCCGGCTTTATAAAGGGCTGCGCCTTTTAGTACCGAATTATCGGCAAGGGCTGCCTCATCAAACGCTTCATTTTGGTAGGCCTGCAGTGCGTTTTGGTCGCTATTTTTAAACCACTGTGTCCATTCATTCGCCAGCGCTTTTTGCTTTGGCAACATGGCAAAAACAATCAAAGTACTGAGCATAACAGCATGATTTCTAAGCAGTAGTAGTGCGAGTGGGATAAGTGCAACCAGCAGATATATTCCAGCATCTACTCGCCACTTAGCATTTTCTCTGTCCCGTTTTACCACAGATGTATTTGCATCCAAATTAGGTTCGAATGTATCTATATCGCTACTGTCAGTTGTGTAGCTGGCAAACTTTCCACCCTTTACTCTAGCGAGTTTTTCGAGTCGAGTAGGGAATAGTTTTGGCACGACTATTTGACCATATTGGTCTTTTAAAAAGCCGCCTTCAGGTAATTTGATGGGGGCGCCTTGCGCCGTGCCTAAGGCATAGATACTTAGCTTAAATGGGCTGTCAGAAAGGAGGCTTTGCACATCTTCAGCGTCTTTTTGCTCAAGTCCATCGGTTACCAAAATAATGTCACCATAGGTTGCACTTGCACCTGTTAACAAGCTAACTGCTTCTTCGATGCCTGCATACACGTTTGAGCCTTTTGAGGGCATGATCTCTGGACGAAGGCTCGGGATCAAATTCTCAAGTGTGGTGACGTCCGTTGTGAGTGGCGACACGGTAAATGCATCACCTGCATAGGCAACTAAACCCGTCTCGCCTTCTTTAAAAAGCTTGAGCATATCTAAAGTTTTAAATCTCGCTTGTGTTAAGCGGTTTGGCGCGAGATCGGTTGAGTACATAGAATAAGACATATCGAGCACTAACACTCTAGGTGCTTGAGTTTTAAATACTGGTACTTCTTGTTTTTCAATACTTGGTCCCGCAACCGCAATAATGGCCAACAAAAAGAACACAATACTAAGCCAAGAGTTACTTTGTTTTTGGTGTTTTTGACCACTGGATCCCATCACCACCTTCATCAGGTGCGGTGCGATAAGTTGCGCTGATTTTTGATTGGACTTTTTAGACCATTGCAGTGCACTGTATATCACCCAAGGAATAAGTAACCAAAGCAGATGTGGGCGAATAAATTCAAATTCCATATATTTACCCTCTTAATTTTGTTCTTAATACGAGACTTAGCTGAGCCACAAAAAGCAAGCCGAGTATCGCGAGGAGAGGAATATAAAACAGTGAAATCTTAGGACGGAAAGTCTGTGTTTCATCACTTATTGGCTCTAGCTCATCGAGCATAGCGTAGATCTGTTGTAGGCCTTCCACGTCTTTTGCGCGAAAATATTGCCCACCAGTTTCTTTGGCGATATGTTGCAACGTTTTCTCGTCGATACTACTACCAGCCATAGAGTTAAAACCAAATAAACCAAAACCGCGTCTGCCATCAGAGCCAACGCCAACAGTATAAATCTTTATGCCTTCTTCTCGGGCTAAGATCAGTGCTTCTTCTGGTTGAAGGTTGCCCGCGGTGTTTTGACCATCGGTCAGCAAAATCAAGATTTTGTTACTTTGTTCACGTTCGCCAAAACGTTTTACCGACAAACCAATAGCATCGCCAATCGCTGTGGCGCGTCCAACTAAACCAATTTGTGCCTCACTAAGCATTTGGCTAACCGTCGCTAAATCTCGGGTGAGTGGCGTTTGCAAAAACGCGGTGTCACCAAAAAGAATAAGTCCTAGACGATCTCCTTGGCGCGCTTCGATAAAGTCGCTAACAACGGCTTTGACGACAGACAATCTGTCCACTAAGCGACCTTGGTATTCCATATCTTGCTCTGTCATTGAAGCCGATAAGTCAACGGCAAGCATAATATCGCGTCCCTCGTTTGGCACAACGATTGGGTCGTCAAGCCAAGTCGGGTTTGTCGCTGCGGTTACCAGTAGTAGCCAGACGAGTGTTTCCACTAGGCTTACTTTTGCGCGCTTATTGAGTTGATTTGTGCTCGCGAGTTGTAACTTTGCGGCACTTGGCATACGAATATTAATGTTGGTCTGCGCGATACTCGGTTTAAACTTCGCAATTAGCCAAGGCAGAGGTAACAATAAAAAGGCAAGGGGCCAACTAAACTCAAACATCGAGACGCTCCTTCACTTTGAAGGTATTAATCGCACGACATAGTTTATCGCTGAGTGCGGGGTCTTGAGTCGGAGCATATAACGAGTCGAGCTCTTGCTGAGTGAGTTCAACACGTGTGAGTCTTGCTTGCAGCGTTAACCATGCTTGGCCCGATCTACTCGCAGCGGTATCACCGTAATAATGTTTTACTAAACGTTTGAGTATGGTGTGTAATGCTTGGGCATTATCCTGCGAATGACTCAGTTTTACGGCTTCCTTTTTTGCCTTTAAAAATTGCTGGCGACGATATAATAGCCAACACGTAGCCCCAAATATTGTGAGTAGAACACAAATGGCTCCCCACATTGGATAAGAAAGTGGCCACCAGCTCACGCTTTGAGGGATGACCACATCATTAAGCTGGTCGAGTGGATTGACTTGCATTTAACCCCTCATGATTTGTAATTCGATTGGTAATGACGCGTCGTACTTTTGTAACGACATACCAGAACGCTTAAGTAGCGCTAATCTTCGATTGAAAAAGTCAGACGCATTTTGCGAGAATTTGTCTCTAAATTGCTTGTCCATCAAGGGCAATGTCCAGTTTTGTTCTCCAGCTGAGACCTCAATCGCTTGACTATATTCAGGCAGATGATGCTCAAAAGGATCGCTTACCATACAACCAATGACTTCGTTATGGCGAGTGGCTCGCTCTAGCAATTTAAAGCTTTCATCATTCAACTCCGTAAAGTCCGAAATGAGATAAATCAGGCTGCCAGGTTTGGCTAGATGCACAAGTCGTTTTAAATTCTCATTGAAACGATCCCCCGAGGGGTGAGTCTCTTTTTGAATTAATGCTTGTTCGTGTAGGGCACAGAACTGATGAGCTAGCGCAAGCACTCCACGGTCGCGAGCAATCGGCTTTAGCTCGTGGTGATTGCTGTCATTAAATACCACCCCACCAACACGGTCGCCGCGTTGGCATGCAGCCCAAGACACTAAAATGCCTAAGTGCGCAGCAAGTACTGACTTAAGTAACAGCTTTGAACCAAATAGCATGCTTGAGGAAAAGTCACAAAATACAAAAACGGGTCGCTCTTTCTCTTCTTGAAAGAGTTTCGTGTGTGCTTCACCGGTACGTGCGGTAACTCGCCAGTCAATTGCACGAATATCATCACCATATTGGTATTGTCTGACTTCAGCGAACTCCATACCTCGACCTTTATGCGGTGCAAGGTATTGACCTGATTGAGCACTTTTCACTTTTCCTCTCGGTTTGAGCGAAAGTAAATGCGCTTTGGACTTATAAAAAAGTAGCTCTTTCAGGCTGAGTTCGACACCATTACTGTGGCTTTCATTAAACCAGCTGGCCGAGTTAAACTGCTTGATGTCGTTCATAGTATTATGGAACAGCAACCAATTCTAAAATCTTACTGATCACCTGATCTTTGGTGATCCCATCGGCCTGTGCTTCATAACTCAGCACGATACGGTGGCGTAGCACGTTATGCACCACAGCTTGAATATCTTCTGGTGTGACAAAATCTCTGCCTTGTAGCCAAGCATGAGCACGAGAACATTTATCAAGCGCAATTGTAGCTCGAGGGCTCGCACCATAATCAATCCAGCTTGCAAGCGTTGCATCAAAGCGTTGTGGCTGTCTGGTCGCAATAATTAATTGTACAAGATATTGCTCCAGAGGCTCAGCAAGGTGCATGCTTAGTACGGTTTTACGGGCCTCAAATAGGGTTGCTTGACTGATCGGTGTGAAGGTCGCTTGGTACTCCTCCAACGCCTCGCCACGAGTGAGGCGCAAAATATCGACCTCGGTTTCTGCATCCGGATAATCGATATTCAGATGGAGTAAAAAGCGGTCAAGCTGTGCTTCAGGTAGCGGGTATGTACCTTCTTGTTCAAGCGGGTTTTGCGTTGCCATTACCATAAACAGCTCAGGTAACGGATACGTTGTTTTGCCAACGGTTATTTGGCGCTCGGCCATTGCTTCTAGTAGCGCTGATTGCACTTTGGCTGGCGCTCGGTTGATTTCGTCAGCCAAAATCAAATGATGAAAAAGCGGGCCTTTCTCAAATACAAATTCATTGGTTTGTTGGCGATAGATATCTGTACCAGTTACATCAGAAGGCAATAAGTCAGGGGTAAATTGGACGCGTTGGAAGCTCCCTTCAATGCCTTTAGCTAGCGCATTTACTGCGCGGGTCTTAGCTAGACCTGGGGGGCCTTCAACCAATAAATGACCATCTGCTAAAAGCGCGATAAGCAAGGATTCGGTCAGTGCACTTTGTCCTAAAATTTGGGTGTCTAAATATTCTTTTAGTTGAGAAAACTCGTTTACTGCCATGAGACTGCCTTTTAAGCCGACAAAAATAAAAATAGTTATATGGACGCTGAATGAATAATCAAGTTGATTAGACCCATAATTTTAGAAAAGTTCATAAATTTTAAATAACAATTTCAAATACTTTGAGATTGCTTGAAAAAGCATCTAAAGTTGGTTTTCACGGTTTAAAAAGCAGCCATTTCGTGCTTTGCTATTGGCAACTTCGATTTGGTTGTTTAGAATCGGAGGAAATTAACAGGTCAGACCTGTCAGCGGGAGAGCAAAATTCATGTCTGAACAAAACATACTAAAAACATCAAAAGGCGACCGAATCGCTATCGTGAGCGGCCTGCGTACGCCATTCGCAAAGCAAGCTACCGCTTTTCACCACGTTCCAGCCCTAGATTTAGGCAAAATCGTCGTCAACGAAATGCTTGAGCGTTTGAACTTCGATCGTAAAGAAATCGACCAACTGGTATTCGGTCAAGTTGTACAAATGCCGGAAGCACCAAACATTGCGCGTGAAATCGTGCTTGGCACTGGCATGCCAGTTTCGGTTGACGCTTACTCTGTATCACGTGCATGCGCAACCAGTTTCCAAGCGATTGCTAACGTTGCAGAGAGTATTATTTCAGGCCAAGTGAGTGTCGGTGTTGCTGGTGGTGCGGATTCTTCATCAGTGTTACCGATTGGCGTGAGCAAAAAGCTTGCCGGTAGCCTTGTTGACTTGAACAAAGCACGTACGCTTAAACAGCGTTTACAGATTTTCTCAAAGCTAAGACTCAAAGACTTACTGCCAGTGCCACCGGCAGTTGCGGAATATTCAACTGGCTTATCAATGGGGCAAACCGCTGAGCAAATGGCTAAGACTCACGGGATCAGCCGTGCAGATCAAGATGCGATGGCGCACCGTTCACATACCTTAGCTGCAAAAGCATGGTCAGAAGGCTTATTAAACAATGAAGTGATGGCTGCCCATGTTGAGCCATACAAAAGCTTTATTGATAAAGATAATAACATCCGTGAAAACTCCTCATTGGAAAGCTACGCTAAGTTAAAGCCTGTATTTGACAGACAGCACGGCTCAGTAACTGCAGCAAATGCAACGCCACTGACCGATGGTGCAGCGGCAGTATTAATGATGAGCGAAAGCAAAGCAAAAGCGCTTGGCTACGATATCTTAGGTTATGTGCGTAGTTTCGCCTTCTCTGCAATCGGCGTACACGAAGATATGTTGATGGGTCCTGCACATTCAACGCCTGTAGCACTTGACCGAGCGGGTATTACCCTTGCTGATCTTGACCTGATAGAAATGCATGAAGCTTTCGCAGCGCAAGCGCTGTCCAATATGAAAATGTTTGGCTCAGACAAATTCGCGCAAGAAAAACTTGGTCGCAGTAAAGCAATTGGCGAAATCGACATGGATAAGTTTAACGTGCTTGGTGGTTCACTTGCATATGGTCACCCATTCGCAGCAACCGGTGCACGCTTGATCACGCAAAGCTTACATGAGCTTAAACGCCGCGGCGGTGGTCTTGCATTGACAACTGCCTGTGCTGCAGGTGGTCTTGGAGCCGCATTCGTATTGGAGAGCGCATAATGTCAGTATTTTCTTATGAATTAAACGACCATAAAGTCGCCATCGTTACAATCGACGTACCGGGCGAAAAAATGAACACCCTACGTGATACATTTGCTGATGAATTATTAGAGATCATCGCAAAGAGTAAGCAAGACGACGTAACGGGTATGGTTTTTATCAGTGGTAAAGACGATAACTTTATAGCGGGTGCAGACATTAAAATGTTAGACAGCGCGAAAACCCGTGATGATGCGCTCGCGATTTCGGAAATGTGTCATAAAACCTTTTTTAAATTGGCTGATTTACCATTCCCAACCGTTGCCGCGATCCACGGTGTAGCACTGGGGGGCGGCTTGGAGTTTGCGCTGGCTTGTGATTACCGTGTTTGTACCGAAGACAGCAAGACTAAACTGGGTCTTCCTGAAGTACAGCTTGGTCTATTGCCAGGTGGTGGCGGTACACAGCGTCTACCAAAATTAGTTGGTATTCAAAAAGCACTTGAATGGATGCTAACTGGTAAACAAGTTCGACCTAAGCAAGCGAAAAGAGCGGGCCTAGTTGACGATTCCGTGCCGCACAGTATTTTACTCGACGTAGCGGTGAAGCTTGCCAGAAAAGGTAAGCCTAAGCCTCGCAAACCGAATTTAGACAAAATTAGCCAATTGCTAGAGTCTAACCCGTTCGGACGCAATATCATTTTCAAAAAAGCACAAGAAAATGTTGAGAAGAAAACGGGTGGTCACTATCCAGCGCCGCTCGCTATCATCAAAGCGGTACGTGCATCTGTAGAGCTGGACAAGCTTAAAGGTTACAAAACCGAAGCCGAGGGTTTCGCTGATTTAGTGATGTCTGAAGTATCCCGCTCGCTACGTGGGATTTTCTTTGCGACAACGGAAATGAAAAAGGATTTCCAAGGTGAAGATCTTGCTCCTGTGCAGCGTGTTGCAGTGCTAGGCGGTGGTTTAATGGGGGCGGGTATTACCCATGTTAGTGCGGTTAAAGCAGGCACACCAGTACGTATTAAAGATGTTGCGCATCAAGGCATTAGCAACGCATTAAATTACAGCTATAAGATCCTAACTCAACGCCAAAAGCGCCGTATTATTTCAAAGGCAGAGATGCAGTCAACTTTGAATATGATCACGGGGACAACAGATTACTCTGGTTTTAAACACACAGACATGGTGATTGAAGCTGTATTTGAAGACTTAGACCTGAAACAGTCGATGGTAGCGGATATTGAACGCGAATGCAGTGAGAGTACGATATTTGCAAGTAATACGTCATCATTACCAATCGGCCAAATCGCGGCAAAAGCAACGCGTCCTGAAAACGTAATTGGTTTGCATTATTTCTCGCCAGTAGAAAAAATGCCGCTGGTGGAGATCATTCCGCACGATACCACCAGTGATGAGGTTATTGCGCGCACTGTGGCGTTTGCTCGCAAGCAGGGGAAAACCCCAATCGTAGTAAAAGACAAAGCTGGTTTTTACGTAAACCGTATTCTGGCTCCTTATGTCAACGAAGCGGCAAATCTTTTGCTTGCCGGTGAGCCGATAGAGAAAATCGATCAAGCCTTGGTTGAGTTTGGTTTCCCTGTTGGTCCTCTTGCGCTTCTTGATGAAGTAGGTGTAGACATTGGCTCTAAGATTGCGCCAATCCTAGAAAAAGAATTAGGTGCTCGCTTTAAGGCGCCGGATGCTTTTGCACGTATGATAGATAGCAAACGTCTTGGTCGCAAATCTGGTCGTGGTTTCTACACCTATGAAGGTAAAAAAGGCAAGCAAGTGGACGAGTCAGTTTATGAGTTACTCGGTGTCACGCCTTCTCCTAAATTGAATAAACAAGAAATTGCGAACCGCTGCGTTGCACAGATGCTCAATGAGGCTGCTCGCTGTCTTGATGAAGGTATTATTCGTAATGCAAGAGATGGTGATATCGGTGCTATTTTTGGCATTGGTTTCCCACCATTCTTGGGCGGCCCATTTAGTTATATGGACAAAAAAGGCGCCAATAAGGTGTGTTCAGAGCTATCAACATACGCTGCTGACAACCCTGTATTTACACCTGCGGAGCCGCTACTCGCAATGGCCGAAGAAGGCAAAGCTTATTACGAGTAACGATACCAATTTATCTTAATTGAAAATATCCTATCTGTAAGCCGCTGTAATGCGGCTTTTTTCGTTCTCTGGTCTAGACTTAGTAGCTGTAATGGTATGTAACTTTTGTACCATCGACATGGATTCTACAGCACCTAGACGGCCTCTAATTTCTTCTTTTGCTTACTGCACTCTAGGATTTGCTGAATTTGGACAGCAGAGTATATGAATAAACGTATTTTTTTGCAGATCAGTGGCTTAGTTATATTTACTATTTTGGTGAGTGGTGGTCTATTTTATTGGTCCACTTTGTTAAACCACTCCATTTCCTCATTTCATCAGTCATGGCAATCAGAAACTGAAGTTGCAATTAAACGTGCCGAGCTGCTAGCTGAGCTAGAGCGTAGTTTTGGTTATAACGGCTTTATTCATCACTTCAAAAATTATGTACTACGTCAAGACGAGATTTATTACGAACAGGCTTTAGCTGATGTTGAAGCCACCAAAGCGACCATCTTAAAATTGCAAAGTACGGCGCTAAGCAGTCAAGAGACAAAGGCATTAGCCGTTATTCAACACACCTTTGATGAATATACACAAATGCTTGCGCTTGCTAAGTCAAAATTTACATCAGGTAGGTTGAGCTCTGAAGTGGTGGACCGCTTAGTGAGAGTAGATGACACTGACGCAGAAGTTGCATTTAACTATTTGCGTAAGTTGATTGGAGAAAAATTTGAGCTTGCAAAGCAAAATCAATCTGTAAAGCTTGCTCAAACCCAAGAGTTGAGTAACACCGGTGTATTGTTGTTACTACCAATAGTCTTGTTGTTTGCCTGCTTAAACATCTTCACGCTCATTTTTGTGGTTAAACTTATCAACGAGAAACGAAAGTTATTCAATTCTACTCCTGATGCCATTTTATATTGTGACAAAGACGGTAGGCTTAAAGAAGTCAATAAGGCGTGCACTGACTTGTTTGGTTATCAACCTCAAGAACTACTAGGTATGAAGGTTGAAGACCTCATCCCAGAACGGTATACCGGTAAACACGTCGCGGACAGAGAAAAGTTCCAAGGTACCTCTACGATGCGCAGAGTGACGCATGATGGCCTTAAAATTGTAGGGCGACATCAATCAGGTGTGGAGATCCCGGTGGATATCGCGTTATCCACGGTGTCCGTCTCTAAAAATGATGTTTTCATTGCGGTGATCCGAGATTTACGTCAAGAACAAGAATTGAAGAACCGAGCTGAACTGGATTTCTTAACTCAGGTTATGAATCGCAGAAAGATTGAAGCGCTGCTGAAAGAAGAAGTGCAGCGGGCCATACGTTATCATCGAGCGCTATCGCTACTGGTAATCGACGTTGATCATTTTAAACAATTAAATGATACCGCAGGACACCAAGATGGTGATAATGCATTGAAGGAAGTTGGGCAGTTTCTAAGAGAGCAAGCACGCCCAAGCGACCATATTGGACGATGGGGCGGTGATGAATTTGTGATTATCTGCCCTGAAACTAGACCGGATGCCGCGCTTAATTTTGCACAACGACTGGTGCATGAATTTACCCGTTTCACCAGTTTTGGACTGACATTTAGCATTGGCGTCGCGGGGTACGAGCTTATTGGCGAAAGCTTTAATCACAAACGATGTTTTGAAGAAGCTGATTTAGCCCTCTATGAGTCGAAAAAGTCAGGTCGAGATCGTGCTTCGCTTTATATCGCGCCACGGAGCTCGTTGGACAAAAAGGCATAGTCTAAAACGAGATCTTTTACTTTAGCCGCTAAAAACTTTACAATTTGCGCCCAGTTTAGACTTGTGGCGGATGTTGATGCATAAAATAGAAGACCTCATTGCTGTTTTTAATGGGTTATTCCTGCACACGCTCAACACGGAGCTGGTAGTGGGCGACGACGAGCCCATCTATCTACCTGCAAATGAATCATACCCTCATCACCGCATTATTTTTGCTCATGGCTTTTATGCTAGTGCTTTGCATGAAGTTGCGCACTGGCTTGTTGCGGGTGAAGCGCGTCGTCAACTCGAAGATTACGGCTACTGGTATTGTCCCGATGGACGAGATAAAGCGCAGCAGCTCGAATTTGAAAAAGTGGAAGTGAAACCACAAGCGATTGAGTGGGCGTTAAGCGTCGCAGCTGGTTTTTCATTTAATGTTTCCGTTGATAACCTCAACGGTGAACAAACTTGCCGTTTCAGCTTTCAACAACGGGTGCATCAGCAAGTGTTAGCTTTATTAGAAAGCGGATTTAATACCAGAACAACTCAGCTACTCAACGCATTAAGCAATTTTTATAATACACCTTGGCCTTTACGCCAGCAGCAATTTAACTGGGATATCCCGACAGAGCTAAGCATGGAGTTTGACGATGCAATTTAAGCTTGGACTTATCATCAATCCTTTAGCTGGACTTGGTGGGAGCGTTGCACTAAAAGGTAGCGATGGCGCAGAAACAGCTCAACAAGCTTTGGCGTTAGGTGCAGAGCCTCGCGCTAATCAGCGAGCAAAAACGGCTTTAACACAACTGCTTTCACATCAACAAAATATCGAAATATACACTGTTAATGGTGAGATGGGGGAGCGTACGGCAAAAGAGCTGGGTTTTAACACCCAAGTGATTTATCAAACTCAAAGTACGGCAACTCGTCCTGAAGATACCGAGACCGCAGCGCAAATGATGCAACAGCACGGTGTCGATTTGATTTTGTTTGCTGGTGGCGATGGTACTGCCCGCAACATTTGCCACGCGGTGGGTGATTCATGTCCTGTACTTGGGATCCCTGCTGGGTGCAAAATTCATAGCGGCGTATACGCGATAACGCCAAAAGCAGCAGGTAGAGTCGTTGAACTTTTGGTTACCGGAGAGCTTGTCTCCATTGGCGAAGCCGATGTGATGGACATCGATGAAGCAGCATTTCGTGAAGGGACTGTGCGCGCTAAGCGATTTGGTGAAATGCAAGTGCCGACCGAGCTGAGATATGTACAAGCGGTGAAAAACGGTGGTAAAGAAAGCGATGAATTAGTGTTAGCCGATATCGCTGCCTACGTGGTTGCCGAAATGGAAGAAGATGAAACCTACATTATGGGGTCTGGTTCTACCGTTGCAGCAGTGATGGAAGAGATGGGACTTGATAATACACTTCTAGGTGTTGATGTTGTAAGGGACCAAGCGCTGATCGCCCAAGATCAAACTGCGCAGCAATTGTTGTCGCTTGCTGATAACAAAACAAAGCTAGTGATCACATTAATTGGTGGGCAAGGACATATTTTTGGCCGCGGTAATCAGCAGCTAAGTCCTAACCTCATCAAAAAAATCGGCAAAGATAATATTATCCTTATCGCCACAAAATCGAAATTAAAGGCCTTAAATGGTCGTCCTTTAATTGCTGATACCGGTGACGAACAACTTGATGAGTCCTTAGCTGGATTTATTAAAGTGATCACTGGGTTCAATGACCATGTAATGTACGCCATAGGCCATCAAGAATAATTTAGGAATAACTATGTCTTTAGTAGAATATGTAGAGAAAGCGCAGCAGTTTTTTGATGAGCTTGTTGATAGAGCGAGCGATGATGAATTATTTGCTGGTGGCTATTTACGCGGTCACTTTGACTTAGCGGTAGGCTATGCACAAGTAGAGGAAGCAGATCTTTCGATTGATGAGCTAAATGCCAAAGTTGAAAGCAGCTTGGTAAAAGCATACCGAAATGGAGAGTTAAATGACGATGATAAAGCGCACGTGGTTTCTATCTGGGAGCAGGTGCAAAATCTAAAATAACCGCACCTCACCTGAGAGTAGCAGATGCTAGAAGTCTAATTTGCATCTGCTACTCCGCCTCGCTTGGCTTTACATCAAAAATCGCCAATAGATGAATAACAGTGCAAAGCCCACTAAATAAATCAGCCCCAGTCCCGTCAAAATCTTGGTGTACATTGGTTGACTGCGATAGATCTCACCTTTCACTAATCCTAAATTCATCCAAGCAAAGATAGGAGTAGTGACAAACGCTGAGCTCATGGCAAACATTAGCATGCTCTTTAAGTCGGCTTTAAAAAACAGCACTACGGCCATACCAAGCGTTGCTTGTAGCAATAGAATGAGCGTGTAACTCTTTTTCGTTGTGTTCGGTCGTAACAGCTGAAGTGATTCACTAAGCACTCGGGAGTAGCCATCTAACACTGTGATCGTTGTTCCAAACATACACAAAAATGCGACGCCAGCAATTAGCCATCTGGCCCATTCGCCGATTGTATTGGCATACATATCAATGAGCTGCTGTGAGAACGCAACACCAGCGAGTTCCACAGGCTTATCTTGACCGTATTGCATTAGCATACCGAGTAAACAAAACACGACCGCAAGACCCAGCGTAACAAAATATCCCACCTTGAAATCCAGTAAGATCTGGCCACTTGTTAGTGATTGTTTAGCCATCTTCGTCTTTAGCCAAGAGGAATTAATGGCTGAAATCTCGATTGGTGCGGGCATCCAACCCATTAAGGCAACTAAAAAGCCCAGTAACGCGATGTCGTACGGGGATATCGGATCAATGGGGGCTGGATGGGCCGGTCCATTATTAGCCGCAATGGCAAGTGCTATGACAGTGGAAATTGTCAAAATTATCATCACCCATTTGCTTGTTACATCGAGTATTTTGTAGTGTCCAACCAGTAAGATTGCCAAGCAACTAGTCAAAAGTATAAAGCTTAACAATTCAATATTTATTGGAAATGGCAGCGAGTAGCTCAAGAGACTTGCGGTAAGTAATAGCACACCCGCGGTATTTACAACGGCTGCGAAAATATTGAGTAGCACAAAAACCTTAAATCCGAAGCGGTAATGTGCGTGATAACCTTCGACGACACTATGCTTAGAGTGGCTTGTGTACTCGACTGCATATTTAAAAAAGGGATATTTGAGCAAATTAACAGCAACTATTAACCAGATCAATTGACTACCAAATAGTGCTCCAGCCTGAGTTGATGAAACGAGATGTGAACCACCGATAGCAGCAGTTGCCATTAATATTCCAGGCCCAAAGATGGCAAATTTGCCTTTAAGAGATAGCAGCGCTGGCAATGTAAATTCCTTAAGTTTTTTTATTTTAATTTTGCTGCCAGTCTACGAAGTTTTAAGAATTGCCGCAACAGTGTCGTTGAGTCGCATTTCACAGGCGGTGTTGAGTGTGAGATAACTAGTTGCTTACCCCATCCTGCTCTAAGAAGTATTCATCTAGGTCTTCTTTGATGTCCTGATAATCATCTTCATCTAAATTTAAAACCTTCAATACATCCGCTTTCATTAAGTGCCAATCAGGCGCTGCAACAAAACGTTTATTGATATGTACAAAATTTTCCGCCATTTTTAGAGCAGAGAAAGCTAATTTCTGTTCTTCATCTTTACAGTTTCCCAAAAACTCGGGGTCATGATGGCATAAAATCATCTGACAAATACTTTGTGGCAAGTTCCAGGAAGCCGCGAGGAAGTAGCCGATAATAGCGTGATTGGTCTCGTACTTTTCTTCTTCGTGTTCGACTAACAGCTTGTCATAATCTTTGTTAGCGGCAATGAGCGTTTCCATATAATCGGGGTAATTTACTGCCATAGCGGCAATCCCTGCGTCGTGAAATAAGCCTAGTAAGTGCAAGTTTTCGATAGGAACACGCGATTTAAGTTTATTACCAATCACCATGATACTATCCGCGATGTCTGAAGCGTTATCCCAAAACCGCTCCAAACTGATACAACATTTACGTTGGTCAAAGGTTTGTTTGAGCAAAAAGCCGGTCACAAGCGTACTAATAGAGTCTAGACCTAGAAAGACGACAGCCTGTTTTACATCAGTGACCGTTCTTGCCAAGCCGTATAGGGGCGAGTTGATGATTTTTAGCACCGCGGCTGAGGTGCTGACATCATGAGCGATGATAGAAGCGATGTCGTTCAGATCTGGATCTGCTGTAGCAAGTGCTGCTTGCAATTCGCTTATCAGCGCAGGTTTAGGTGGTAAATTGAAACCATGTTTGACGTCAGCTAACACTTTGTCGTCTAGATCTATCATCTAAAAATCCTTAATTTCAGACATATAAAAAGCATAGCGTAAATTCTTTATTGAACACTGACTTGAGACAAAAAAATACCAAGTCGGCTACTAATTCGGCAAAGTGTCTCGTCAATAGGCACGTTTTCTTGCTTAACATGTAAATATTAAGTTATGGTTAAGCAATTTTTTTCTTAGGGCAATGGTATGCACGAAACACAACAAGCGAACTCGCAAAACTCTGCGATCACCCGTTTTTTAAACGGGATTGAGCGGGTGGGGAATAAACTCCCTGATCCTGCAATCATTTTCTTATCAGCAATGTTGCTGATTTGGCTGCTATCTTGGTTATTTTCAGGCGTAGAATTTAGCGCTATTGATCCAAGAACCAATCAGGCGATTGTCGTTCACAATTTATTAGACCCAAATGCGCTTGCCGGATTTATGGCAACGATGGTAAAAACCTTCACGGGATTTGCGCCATTAGGCGTGGTGCTAGTTGCTATGCTAGGTGTGGGTGTTGCTGAACATTCTGGCTATATTAATACTGGCCTTAAAATCATGCTTAAAAGCACGCCTCAAGCACTACTAACTCCTTCTATTATTCTTATCGCAATTGTAAGCCACACGGCGACAGACGCTGGATACGTGTTAGTTATTCCGCTTGCTGGTGTTATTTTCTATGCGATGGGAAGACATCCTCTTGCGGGTATTGCTGCGGCATTTGCTGGTGTAAGCGGCGGATTTAGCGCGAACTTTATTCCTTCTGGTATCGATCCGTTGCTACAAAGCTTTACCCAAAGTGCAGCGCAGATCATCGATCCAGAAATCGCGATTAACCCGCTAAATAACTGGTTTTTCACTTCAGCATCGAGTTTATTCATTATTTTATTAGGTTGGTATATCACCGATAAAATCATAGAGCCAAGACTAAAAGCGACTGAAATTGACGGCGATACCGATAGTTTGCCTTCGTTTGATGAGATCACAAGCAAAGAAAAGAAGGGCTTTGTGGTGGCGTCTATGGTGATGTTAGCAGGTATCGCGTTATTGGTTTATGCATCAAGCGGTGAAGATTCAGCACTACGCAGTCCGTCGGGTGCTTTAACTGATTTTAGTGCACCGTTAATGCAATCAATTGTGCCACTTATTTTCCTTCTGTTTTGGATCCCAGGTGCGGTATACGGTTTCGTTGTTGGTACGTTCAAAACTTCAAAAGACATGATTGATGCCATGACTAAAGCCATGAATAGCATGTCTTACTATATTGTTATGGCGTTTTTCTGTGCACTTTTTATCAGTGCCTTCAGCCATTCAAATTTGGGCGCACTGCTTGCTATTGAAGGGGCCCAAATATTAAAGGCATTGGCGCTTCCAAGCTATGTTACCGTGGTTGGTATTATCTTCCTCACCGCATTTGTAAACCTATTTGTAGGGTCAAGCTCTGCGAAGTGGGCGTTGTTGGGGCCGATTTTTGTTCCGATGTTAATGCAATTGGGTATTTCACCAGATTTAACACAAGCGGCTTATCGTGTTGGTGATTCCGGCTCAAATATAATCACGCCGCTTATGCCTTACTTCCCGTTGGTTGTGGTTTACTGCCAGAAATACGTTAAGTCGACCGGGATAGGCACTTTGATAGCGATGATGTTGCCTTACTCAATTGCCTTTTTGATTGGTTGGAGCATCTTCTTATTGATCTATTGGATGCTTGGTATTCCGCTAGGTCTACAAGCAAGTTATACATACCCTGCTGGTATGTAATTTTAGGTTAAGTAAAAAAGCGCTGTTCAGTAAAGTGACAGCGCTTTTTATATACTGCTATTTGTTCTGCGCCTTACGCGGCCTTATACCAATTGAATTAATTCTCCAATCAATTTGAAGAGTGAAATATCATATTAGCTTCGTTAAAAATTTCTCATTTAGAACAACTAAATAGCAAAATTTTTGCCTTGCTACTAAAGCTATTTCCCCGCTTCAAAATAGCTCATTTACTTAATACAATTGGTATTATTGATACCCAGCCAAGAAAATGAGCGATGTAAAAATGCCCCAGCGCCTGTTGTAATGCATTCACCATGGGCAATAACAATATATTGGGGTTGCCATGCGGCCATTTTTGAAAAACAGGCTCGGGCTTGCTGCTTCCCAAACATAAACGAAGTTCGCCAGTCTATGGGGGTTTTACCGTTAGGGCTAATAATCCCGGTGATTTTCGCTAATACTTTTTTAAAACCGGAGAAGTGATTAGGGTGAAAGTTCTCGATAAGATCTGTCAAAATTAATGTACTGCTCTCTTTGTGGAAGAATACGACTTCTTCCATCACCGCGCTGCCTTTAAAAATGAGTTGATCAATATCTTCTTGCCACTCGGGTTCTGCAATGTTGCCCAGTTGGCGCTGAAAAGTAAGATCAGGACGTTTTTTGTCGACACCTGGAGAAGCAAACATAATTGCATATGGGAACTTTTCCTGCCAATCTCCCATAAATAGGTGGTGTAGTTTATTTGGAGAAATTAGATATTTGACTTGCCCAAGTTGCGTCAATTCACGGAGTAATCCTGCCGTTAATTTTCCAGGAGAGTGCACCCATAATGCGCCAGAGGAAAGCTTTACTATAGTGCTTCGGGTAGTGTACGGCATGCCAAAGAATGGTACCGCGGGGCCGTTGTGGATCCAAATGTTTTTACCAATTGCAATTAATTCGCTCATCTGATTTCCTTACTCTTGCTAGCGTGGATAACTATATCAGGGAAGCTTTTTGTTTGAAATATAGCCTTATGCAAGTTGGTATGAAATTTATTTAAATCCTCGTATTAGCATACCTTATCATTAATCTTGGGCGCGTTGTTCAGTCCCATATCTCGCCATAAAAAGCGCAACGCTTTGCTCTACAATAAAGTCCATTTCCTCCATATTTGTGAGATCAAATCCATAAAGCCGTGGGTAAAAGATAAAAGACTTGAGTTGATATAAGAACTGTTGTGCTGCGAATGCCTGATGTTCGATATACAGTGCATTATTCGCAACTGCATCTGCTAAAAACGTTTCTAAATAACGCATACAACCTACTTTACTGTTATTGAAATGCGCAGCCAATGTAGGATTTTGCAACAACTCGATAAATGCCACGCGAGCCACTTTGATAAATGATTCAGAGGTGAGCAGATTGACTTCTCGTAAAGCGATTTCTTGAAGTTGTTTTGCAATCGAGACATCGGGTCGATATTGATAAATATCACCTTGGTCAACTTGAAGCATCATGTGTTCAAGTACGTTATAGAGTAGTAGCTCTTTGGTCTCAAAGTGATTATAGATCGTTCGTTTAGACACTTCAGCGTGCTTTGCGATGAGATCCATACTGGTATTTTGAGCACCGTGCTGAGCAAATAATTGCTGCGCAGCTTCTAGAATTTGCAGTCGCTTTCTTTCTGATTGTTTCATTTTCTCTATTACAGGCAAGGGAATATCTACAAGTGGATACTCCGTATTTTAGCAAAACTAAAATAAATTACACTGCTTAGTTTACTTTCTATTTTTCATGTGTAAACTACACTGTGTAGTTTACTTTTGGTGGTTATATGAAAAAGCGAACATGGTTTGGATTGATTGTGGTCTTGCTGATAGGAGTAGGAGGAATTATGGCTTCTAATTTAAATGCTGCGGTAAATCAAGGTGGGTATTCATCAACCCAATATAGTGATGGTAAATTTCATAATACTCATGAAACGAATAAAACGAGCCTAGGTAAGACGCTGGAAATTTTTTGGCGCTTTTTTACCGAACAAAAAGTCAATACGGTGCCGAAGGTTGATATGCCAATAAAAGAGCTCACAGAGGCGAATTTAAAGGCACTTTCAGATACGCAAACTCACGTTATTAAACTGGGACACTCATCAGTACTCATTAAAGCGCAAGGGCAGTATCTTCTGATTGATCCCGTTTTTGCTGAACGAGCATCGCCATTTTCGTTTATTGGTCCAAAGCGTTTTCATCAACCACCGATTACAATTGAATCATTGCCTCAAATTGATAAGGTGCTGATTTCACATAACCATTACGACCACCTAGACAAGGAAAGCGTAAAGCGATTAGCAGACAGAGTGGGGGCATTTTATGTACCTTTGGGTGTAGAGGGGGATTTGCAAAAGTGGGGAGTTCCCGCTGAAAAAATAAAGCAGTTTGACTGGTGGCAGTTTGAAGAAACCGCTGAGTTAACACTCACCTTTACACCTACTCAACATTTTTCTGGACGTGGACTTGGAGATGCAAATAAAACCCTTTGGGGAGCGTGGGCTATTCGCACAGCAGACAAAAATATCTTTTTTAGTGGAGACTCTGGTTATTTTGCTGGATTTAAGGAAATAGGTGAAAGACTTGGCCCGTTTGATCTAACCTTAGTAGAGACTGGTGCCTATGATAAAGATTGGTCTGATATTCACATGACGCCAGAGCAAAGCGTACAGGCTCATATAGATTTGCGAGGAACGCATATGATCCCCATTCATAATGGTACCTTTGACTTGGCCTTTCACTCTTGGTTTGATCCGCTCGCAAGAGTGAAAATCGCAGCTGAGCAAAATCAAGTTGCACTGGTAACACCTGTTGTGGGTGAAGTATTGACGCTTTCAGAAACGCTATCAAGTAGCAGCTGGTGGGAAGCGTTGATGCCCTAATATCCGTATTTTAGTAATTGAATAAGGGCTAACGCATGAGGCTGAAACCCTTATTCAGCACTCTTGTGTTAAGCAATCAACAGCCTTAATGAGAAGGCCATAAGCAACACAGCAAGTGCCTTTTCAACCAAGTTCATCTTGTTCAAGAACCAAGCGCGAGAAGATGGAGCTGAGAATAATAAGCTGACACAGATAAACCATAAAGCGTTAACACTGCACATCCAAGCGCCGTAAAAAAGTTGAATATGTAACGGAGTTCCTTGGCTGACGACATTGGTTACCACGGCTAAGAAAAACAGGGTTGCTTTTGGGTTGGTTGCATTAGTTAAAAAACCAAGACTAAAGGCTTTTTTGAGCGACTGTGAGCTTACATCAGCTTGGGCATTTTCTGTATCCAGTTGAATCGTTCCTGCACTTTTGAGCAGATGAATAGCGATGTAGATAAGATACGTAGCGCCGATTAATTTAGCTACTTGTAAAACCCAAGGTGAGGCCTGCATCAGTGCGCCGACACCAAGTAAGGTATATAAGATATGAACACTAAGTCCAGCGCCAATCCCCAAGGCTGTCATTGCGCCATGTAGTCTGCCGTATTTTAAGCTCTGTCTGACTGTAATAACAAAGTCGGGGCCCGGCAAGATCACTGCAACAAAATGAATGATGGCTAATGACAAAAACTCTGGCCAATACTGCACCATAATAAGCTCCCAATATAATATTGAATAATTGAGAACATTGTATTTTCATTCTCCTGAGAAGATAATAATCTAAAAATAGAAATAACTTTTGCGTAGAGCGCACAAATGGGAGAGCTATGGCGACCAGTAAACATATTGAGCTACTGCAAGAAATGTCGATTTTTGTCTCTGTTGTCAACACTGGAAGTTTTTCTGAAAGCGCTCGGCAATTAGGTGTCTCGCCGTCATCAGTGAGTCGTGCCATAAAACAACTTGAGCAGCAATTGGGGGTGTGTTTACTTCAGCGTACCACCCGCAGCTTAAGATTGAGCGAAACAGGACGAGCTGTGTATGAGCGCTGTACTCAGTTGGAACAAGCCGCCAAAGACGTCATCTCGCTTTGTGAAAGCCATCATCAAACGGCACAAGGAACAGTTAAAATTGCAGCGCCAAAAGCGGTCGCACATACACTAATTCATCCAAGTGTAATGGCGTTTCTAGGCGAATTTCCAAACATTGATGTTCATTTGGTGTTGGATGACAACGCACTGGACCTGATCCGAGATGAAATAGACATTCTATTTAAAATTACTAACGAACCACCGCAGGGTTTAATAGGCAGAAGCGTAATGACGATAGAACATATAGTAGCGGCATCACCAAAATATCTTGCAACACACTCAATTCCTACTCACCCTAAAGAACTAATACAACACAGCTGCATTGCTTTGGGGGAAACGGATGCCGATGCTAAGTGGCGATTCAGAAAAGGCACACAAAAACACACAACCCCAGTTAACGGGCGCTATAAGGCAAATCACACTAGAGTAAGGTTAGATGCTGCGCTGCAAGGGCTTGGGATCACAAGCTTACCTATGTTTGTAGCTAAAGATGCGTTAGCGTCAGGGGGGTTGATACAGGTATTACCTGAATGGCAATTTGAAACGAATTATTCTGGCGAGCTGTGGATGCTATACCCAGCTACTCGCCATATTCCTGCAAAAGTAAGTGTTTTTGCTGACTTTATTGTACAGAGACTCACCAGGGGTTGTTGAGTTTTACTGTATATTAAAACCCGCTCGTAATAATTACAGTGAAAAGCGATAACTTAATGTTGCACTCGCTTGATATTGGCTCATTACCTCACTGTCGAAGTGCCAGCTACAAGTATTTTTGGTGTCTGGGTCGACATCACAACTGACTTTAGAGTTGTTGTTAAGGATAGTTGCAATCCATCGTGCTTCAGCACCGAGATGAAAACCTGCACCAAGGTTGTATTCAAAACCCGTGTATAACCCTGATGCAAAAAAAGTGTCAGAGTCGATAAAGTTTGGATCCATGAAGGTAGCACCAATTTGTAAACCTAGATAAACATCTAAATCATCATTGATAGGGCGTAGTACTGCAGTTTGAAATAGTAGGTATTCCATTTCCACTTTATTTAGAGGGTATGCGGTAAGCTGAGTCTCGGTTTTACTGTAGTAGAAACCATAACGGCCTTCAGGCACATATTTGTCTACGCTCACTCCAAAATGCGAATCGTCTTCTAATTCGTATGTTTGGTGGCGAGAAGTTTCGATATCACTGCTATAAGTTTTGCCACCATATATAGAGATACCAAAGTCTCCGAAATCTGTAGCACTGACGTTGCAAGATGCTGCCAAAGCTAAAATAGTTGTTACTGTAACTAATTTCATATAGTTCATTTCCTTGAGTTGGAGGAGTTTTTTAGATTTGGGCGCTAGTATATCAATGATGAAAGAAAATAATAACGAGGTTGGGTGATTTACTTGCATTTCTTTGGTTAGGTTTTTATTATTAACCTGATTTTTGATTTGGAAAAGTACCTTGCGAGTATTCTTACGTTTACTTATCACATTGCTCGTGGTGGCTACACTCAGTGGTCAAAACGCGGCTGCCTCTATGGCAGCATGTGAAATGCATGGCGCTACCAGTCATGAAACAAGTCATCAAATGCTTCAAAGTAACGTGCAATCGGCAGAGCCTCATCATCATGAAATGATGATTGAGATGGATTGTTGTGACCCTCAGAACACAGCACAATGCAGCGATTGTACTTGCCCCACACATATGTGCTCCACAAATCTTGCAGCGTTTTCGCCAAGAGAGTGGATAGCGCCTATTGTACTGAAAAACGATAAATTAAGTTTCACAACTGGTCAGCTTAGCGACTACCCGCGCTCTCTTTATAAACCCCCAATACTTGCCTAACCTCAGGGCAGATCTGCCTTAATTTCATAGTTTTGTACGATTAATCGTCTTTTTTGGCGTAATTTTCAACGAATTGATTGATACCAGTTGCACTAACGTAATTGGTATTGCATGCGAGGTTAGCATGAAAAAGTTTTATTTAGTGATGACGCTATGGCTAATGAGTGCCGTGGCATACGGTAAATCCAATATAGAATTGGAAGTCTTTAAATCCCCAACCTGCGGCTGTTGTGAGCTGTGGTTAAACCATTTAACTGCGCAAGGTATCGCGCACAAAGCCACCGATTTAAATTATCTTGGCTCACTTAAGAGTAAGTTTGGTATTAAGCAAAATTTTCAATCTTGTCACTCTGGAGTTTCTAAAAATGGTTTTATTTTTGAAGGGCATGTTCCTGCCAAGTTTATTAAACAGTTTTTGCAAAACGAAACGTTAACTCAAGACATACAAAATATCGGCTTGAGCGTGCCGGCTATGCCACTTGGATCGCCTGGTATGGAAGTTGGCGAGCGTTTTATGCCTTATCAAGTATTGCTACTTAAAAAAGATGGGAGCTATGAGGTTTTTGCTGAAATTGACAGTTATGAGGAGCAATTCTAATGACAATCAAAGTTTCCCTGTTTATCGCAACTCTGATACTGCCACAGATAGCACAGGCCAATATTGCAACGTTAGAGCAAGCGATAGATGCAGCCATCAGCAACGATCCTTGGCTTCAATCTAGCCAATACAAGCGATCTGCGATGCAGTCGATGAGCCGAGAAGCACTAAGCTATCCTGATCCTCAGGTGTCCATAGGCATGATGAACCTGCCTGTTGATAGTTGGGAGTTCAATCAAGAGGGGATGACCCAGCTTAAAGTTGGTGTGATGCAGATGTTGCCGCGAGGAGATAGCCTCGAAATTAAGAGCCAACAATTGGCACTTGACGCTAAAAAGCAACCGATTTTACAAGCGGATAGAAAAGCGCAAGTGCGCCGCGATGTTTCTCAGGTGTGGCTTGATATTGTACAAGCCAAAAAGACGTTAGAATTGATTGAACGCGATAGTGTGTTGTTTGACCAAATGGTAGAAATTGCCAATGCTAGCTACTCCAATGCGCTTGGTGCTACACGCCAGCAAGATGTGATCCGTGCTCAGCTTGAGGTGATGCAATTAGATGACAAGCGTTCCGCGGCTTATCAGCAGCTTAACACTGCTAAGGCAAAGCTTTCGCAATGGCTGTTAAATGATGCATTCACTAATTCAAATGCGCTGAGTGTCCTTGACCAAAACGAAGTGACACTGCCGTTGATCCGCTCAATTGCGCCAAAATTGATGCAGCAACGCCCAGTTGATAGCCAAGCTGTAGTACAACATTTGACTCATCATCCGTTGGTTGTTGCAGCCGACGTTGATACATTCCGTGCTAATCAAGGGGTAAAGTTAGCTGAGCAGGCATATAAACCACAGTTTTCAGTCAATGCGAGCTACGCGTATCGGGATGATGCACCAGATCAGATGTCTCGCACCGACTTTTTTAGCGTTGGTGTGTCATTCGACGTTCCGTTATTCACAGATGGAAAACAAGATCAGCAAAAAGCGGCAGCGACTGCACAAGTTGAGGCGAGTAAAACCGACCGGTTGCTGGTGCTAAAGCAGCTGTTTTCAAACTTAAATGGAGAAATTCAAACTATCCAACGATTGCAAGAGAGGCAATCGCTATACGCAAAATCAATTGTGGCACAAAGCGCTGAACAGGCCGAAGCTGCGTTGACTGCTTATACCAATGATGATGGCGACTTTTCCGAGGTAGTGAGGGCGCGTATCGCGAAACTGAATGCGCAGTTATCAGCACTTTCCATTGATATTGCATTGTTAAAAGCGGTGGTACGCAGTAACTACTATTTGGCTCAAATTGAAGAGGATGCAAGCCATGAATAACAACTTAAAAATGACGCTGGTTGCCGTCACGACATTAACGGCAGGCGTGCTAGTTGGGATAAATCTCTCTTCAAGTAACGAGTCTGCGGTAGCGCAAAACGCTGAGAAAGCGCCACTTTATTGGGTTGCACCTATGGATCCGAACTATCGTCGTGATAAGCCAGGTAAGTCTCCGATGGGAATGGATCTCGTACCTGTGTACGAAGAAGAGTCTGCGAATGCAAAATTTGGTGAGGGGGTTGTGGAGATAGCGCCTCACGTTGAAAACAACTTGGGCGTTCGTACTGCGGTGGCCATGCGTCAAGCGATGTCTCACCAAATCCGTACGGTTGGGTATGTTCAGTACAACGAAGATAGCTTAGTTCACATTCATCCTCGAGTTGAGGGCTGGGTTGAAAAGCTCTACGTGAAAGCAGCAGGAGATCCGGTGAAGCAAGGTGAACCACTGTATACCTTGTACTCGCCGCAACTGGTTAATGCGCAAGAAGAATACCTTATTGCTAGAAAGCGTAATAATCAGGCGCTGATAAACGCAGCGCATGAAAGGCTCAAGGCATTGCACCTGAGTGATGACTTTATCAATACGCTTAAAAAAACGGGTGAAGTGCATCAAAGCATTACCTCTTATGCGCGTCAATCTGGGGTGTTGGATGGACTCCAGATCCGAGAAGGGTTTTACGTAAAACCAGGCACAACGCTCATGAGTATCGCCAAACTTGACGAAATTTGGGTCGAAGCTGATGTATTTGAACGTGATGCTATGTTGGTCGCTCAGGGGCAAGCGGTTTCCATGAGGTTAGACTTTTTACCCGGCAGAACGTGGCGAGGGCAAGTCGATTACGTCTACCCCTCACTCAATGAAAAAACACGGACACTTAGAGTAAGGCTCAGGTTTGACAACAGTGATGCGCTATTAAAGCCAAATATGTTTGCGCAAGTGAACATTCATGCCGATTCTCGTGACGATGTATTGCAAGTGCCGAGTGAAGCTGTGATCCGCACTGCCAAACAAAATCGTGTTGTCGTTGAAGTTGCACCCGGTAGCTTTAAATCGGTTGCCGTTGAACTGGGTCAAATTGGTGATGAAAACATTGAAATCCTCAAAGGCCTTAACGAAGGAGACAAGATTGTTACGTCAGCCCAATTCCTGATTGATTCTCAATCGAGCATTACTTCTGATTTTATGCGTATGGCGCCAGTTGCTGAGACTAAGTCAGTTTGGATTGAAGGAGAAATTCAAAGCGTGAACTACCAAAGTCGAGTAGTGAATATCGATCATCAACCCGTACCCGAGTGGGAATGGCCTGAAATGGTGATGGATTTTACCGTGGCTGAAAGTGTCGATGTTGACGAATTAAACGCTGGACAGACTTTGCATTTTGAAGCCACGAAACAGGATGACGGTAGCGTATTACTGACAGGCATTCACATTATGTCCGAAGGAAGTACGACCGAAAATACCTTACCAACAGCAACCGTGGGTGGCGTGATAAACACCATCACCCCTGACACCCGAGTGCTTAATATTTCTCGCGATGCCATTGAAAAATGGGACCGTCCCGCAACAACGATGGACTTTGTTGCAGCTGAGCACATTGATTTAAGCCAGCTTATGACAGGAATGAAGGTGACTTTCACCTTTGAAGTGGGTGACGAATTTGTGGTGACTGATATCAAACCTGCAGGTGAGATGTCGATGAATATGCACTCTGGCCACTAAGGAGCATTTACAATGATCCAAGCAATAATTCGATGGTCAGTATACAACCGCTTTTTTGTGGTACTGCTGACACTGATGCTGGTGGGGGCTGGGCTATTTACCCTTAAAAACACGCCTGTCGATGCCATTCCAGATTTATCTGATGTACAAGTTATTGTCAAAACATCTTATCCAGGACAGGCACCACAAGTAGTGCAAGATCAGGTGACATTTCCGCTGACCACTGCCATGCTCTCTGTGCCGGGCGCAAAAACCGTACGTGGTTATTCCTTCTTTGGGGATTCCTATGTTTACGTTATTTTTGACGATAAAACGGATCTTTACTGGGCGCGCAGTCGGGTGCTCGAATATCTAAGTCAAGTCGCACCACAATTACCCGATGCGGCTAAGCCGCAGTTGGGCCCAGATGCCACTGGGGTGGGTTGGGTATATCTTTATGCATTAGTTGATAAAACCGGTAAACACGATATTAGCCAACTACGCAGCCTACAAGATTGGTTTTTAAAGTTTGAGTTGCAATCGGTTGCTGGCGTGTCAGAAGTAGCGCCGATTGGCGGTATGGTGAAACAGTATCAAGTACAGGTTGATCCCAACAAATTGCGCGCTTACGGTATTCCGCTTACGCATGTACAGCAGGCGCTGCAACGCGGTAACCAAGAATCGGGCGCTTCTGTGATTGAGATGGCTGAAGCCGAATATATGGTGACCAGTACGGGATATATTCAAAGCGTTAAAGATATTGAAGCTATCCCACTTGGGCAAGCTGTCAAAGGCACGCCATTAACGATAGCAGATGTTGCGTCTGTCAATATTGGACCGCAAATGCGTCGTGGCATTGCTGAGCTTAACGGCGAAGGAGAAGTTGTTGGCGGTGTTGTAGTCATGCGCTTTGGAGAAAACGCGCAAAAGACCATAGATGGGGTAAAGCAAAAACTTGCTGAGCTACAACAAGGCTTACCTGAAGGGGTGGAAGTGGTGACGGTTTACGATCGCTCCGAGCTTATCACCAAAGCCATTGATAATCTTTGGTCTAAGTTACTTGAAGAGCTGGTGGTGGTGGCCTTAGTGTGTGTGGTGTTCTTATTTCATATTCGCTCTTCCGTGGTTGCGGTGATCACTTTGCCACTTGGCATTCTGGTGGCTTTTATCGTGATGTATTTTCAAGGGGTGAACGCAAATATCATGTCCCTTGGTGGTATAGCCATTGCTATCGGGGCGATGACCGACGGTGCAATCGTGATGATTGAAAACATGCATAAACACATGGAAAAAACGCCACTCAATGATGAAAATCGCTGGGAAATCGTCGCAAAGTCGGCTTCTGAGGTTGGTCCTGCGCTGTTCTTTAGTTTGCTGATTATTACCGTAAGCTTCTTACCTGTGTTTATTCTTGAGGCGCAAGAAGGGCGTATGTTTGCCCCTCTGGCATACACTAAAACGTATGCGATGGCCGCATCGGCAGGGCTTGCCATTACGCTTATTCCTGTGCTGATGGGATACTTTATTCGCGGTAAAGTTGTGCCCGAGCATAAAAATCCAATCAATCGAATGTTGGTTGGCGCGTATATGCCCTTGTTGAAACAAGTTTTACGCTTTCCTAAGCTGACGTTGTTGGCTGCTGCTGCTATTACTGTCGTTGGTTTTTATCCAATGGATAAAATCGGCAGCGAGTTTATTCCTCCTTTGGATGAAGGGGATTTAATGTACATGCCGACTACATATCCAAGTATTTCGATTGGTAAAGCCAGAGAAATTTTACAGCAAACCGACAAGTTGATAGAGACGGTGCCTGAGGTAAAAAATGTCTTTGGTAAAATTGGTCGCGCGGAAACCGCAACCGATCCTGCCCCGTTGACGATGATCGAGACCTTTATTCAATTAAAACCTAAAGATCAGTGGCGTGCGGGAATGACCACTGAAAAGCTCAAAGCAGAGCTCGATAAGCTAGTGCAGTTTCCGGGCTTGACCAATGCTTGGGTGATGCCCATCAAAACGCGTATTGATATGCTCGCGACGGGGATTAAAACGCCTGTCGGGATTAAAGTCGCGGGTCCAGATTTAGATACTATCCAAAAGATTGGTCAAGATCTTGAACGTATTTTGAGTCAGGTAGAGGGCACCGCTTCGGTCTATTCAGAGCGGGTAGCTGGGGGTCGTTATATTAAGGTCGATATTCAACGTGATAAAGCCGCGCGATTTGGGCTCAATATTGCTGATGTACAGCAAGTGGTCGCAACTGCAATTGGTGGAATGGACGTCACGCAAACCATTGAAGGACAAGAGCGCTATCCGGTTAGTTTGCGCTACCCGCAAGACTTACGCGATTCTCCAGAAGCACTGCGGAAGCTTCCTATAGTCACCGCCGAGGGATTAAATATTGCCCTAGGTGATGTGGCAACTATCTATATTGAAAACGGGCCACCGGGCATTAAAAGCGAGAACGCTCGCATTAATGGTTGGACGTTTATTGATTTAGATGGTGTCGATGTTGGCAGCTATGTGGCAGCCGCTAAACAAGTACTGAGCGAGCAGGTGGAGTTACCTGCAGGTTATTCCATCAGTTGGGCTGGTCAATACGAATATATGGAGCGTGCTAAAGCTAAATTGACTTATGTGGTACCGCTCACGCTTGGGATCATTATCGTTTTACTCTATTTGAACTTTAGAAGCTTTAGCGAAGTGGCAATTATCATGGCGACGTTACCTATGGCGATGATTGGTGGACTGTGGTTACTATACCTTGAGGGGTTTAACTTTTCGGTCGCAGTTGGCGTTGGTTTTATAGCGCTTGCTGGTGTTGCCGTTGAAATAGGCGTTATCATGCTCGTGTATCTCAACCAAGCCATCAGCGAGCTTAAGGAGAAACAACCGATCATAACCCTTGAAGCCATTAATAATGCCATTTTAGAAGGTGCGGGCAAACGCATTCGTCCAGTCATGATGACGGTGGCAACAATTATTATCGGGTTATTGCCAATCCTTTACGGTTCGGGCACAGGTTCTGAGGTAATGAGCCGCATCGCCGCGCCTATGGTAGGCGGCATGGCAAGCGCACTATTACTTACCTTAGTGGTGTTACCTGTAGTGTATATGTTGATGATCCGTTGGCGTGAGAAAGTTAATGATTAACCTGAGGTTTGGATAAGGAATGAACTAACTAATTGTTTTTAAACACACATTAAATTATTCCCTTATCTAGCCAGAGAGTTTTAGGGATAACTAGACGAATTTACGCACCAATAGCTGGCTATTGGAAGTGAATTCAACGCAGTTAGCGCTAAAATTGGCTGCTAGAAAGGCATTAATTATCCGAAGCTCAGGTTAGTTAATCGATAGCGGAAAAAGTTTGCCTCAAGCGCAGTAATATTAAGCGCTTGAACGGCAAACTTTGGTTTGGTAAAACCCGATTACATCGAAAAATTGGATAAAAGACTCCTAGGACTCTAACTAACCCGAGATCAGGTTAATAACGCTTCCTTGGCGCACTTATTGCTGTACTAGAACAGCCAATGCACCAAGGAGCGAGTATGTACATTCAAAATTCACCTTATTCACAAATGTATGGTTCGAACGATCTTTATAGTCGAAAGAACAATAATGCTGTGAGCGATCAAGACATTTCTAATTCAGTGGCAAAAAATTCAGGAACACCTTCGTTTATGGAAGCCGCAAAGGCCGTTCAAGAAAAAGCCCCGAACAACACCCAATCGACCTACCTTACCAAGCATTTTGAGCAAGCTGAAAAGCTAGCCCATGAAGCTCTGGTGAGTTCGAATCACAAAATAGGCAGCCGCGAATATAACATCGAGATGTATCGTGAAATGATGACGAACATTGTAGAGATGCCAATTGAAGTAGAAATTGCACCAGAAGAGATGAACCAAGCACTGTTATTTAATCATCTGGGATTGGACTTTAAAGAGTATAAAACGGTAACTGTACGCTCAGAGTTGTTAACTATGCTTGAGCAAAAAGTCGAGCAGGACAGTACGCTAATTAGATCAGATAAAGCAAAATTAACAGCAATTATTACTGATACGCAAGATAGGCTAGAAGCCGCGCAAGCGGCGCTACTTGAAGGTGAAGACATTACCCAGCGACTGCAAGATAGCAAAAAGGCTATCTATCATTCTTACGAACAGCTTAAACTTGGTAAGGTGAGTCAGCGAGACCTGATTTCGACTTTGTAGTTATTCTTGACCAAGGATGCTTTAACAAAGTGAAGAAAATGCATTTTGTAGTCTGAAATGATTGAGGCTTATGTTTTATTCTAAAAAGTACAATTTTTTGTTCTGCCATATTAGCCGCACTGGCGGTACGTCGTTATGTAGTGTCCTCAGGCAAACGGCGCCAGACCTAAGGATGATATGCAGCCAGCATGCATCGCTTCTAGAGGCTAGAGCGGCATTGCCGGAAGCGTTTGAGAGTACGTTTAAATTTGCTTTTGTACGTAACCCATGGGAAAGACTCGTTTCTTGGTATTCACTATTAGAGAAAGGTAAAAGTCTACACTCAGAAGCGGTATCTGAGAAGCATCATTATGCAGAGAAAGAGAGGTTTGAACTATTTGTACAAGAGATGGTTGCAGAGCAGCACGGCGGAATAGCGTGGAGTCAATGGTCCCAGTTATCTGACCATTTGGGAAATTCACTCGTTAATGAAATTTGCCGCTTTGAAAACTATCAAAAAGACAGTAAGCGAATTTTAAGGAAGTTGGGGAGCAAAGATTATTATTTACCTTATTATAATCAAGCATCAAGTAGGCACTACCGTCATTACTACTCTGATTTAGCGTTAAAATTGGCTGAGGAGCTTTTCCTAGATGATATTTATCAATTTGGGTATAAATTTTGATAGTGGTCGGCCTTGTGAAAAACGGTAAATATCCAAGCAAGAAGGAAATTGGAATAAATATTTGTATAAATCACAAGTTGTAACAATAATGTGTTAATTGTTACTTAAAAGAGCTTCTGAGTGTTTATATGGATATCACTGAGTTAGATGAAAAGGCATTTGTTGACGTATTTAACCTGCCAGAAAAAATCACCATAAAGACTGCTAGCACCGCAGATATAGAGGAAATGGCTTTAGTCACCAAGGTGAGTTGGCAAGCGGCCTTTAGCGGGTTTTTACCAGAGCACGTGCTAAAAAGGGGAAACGTCGAATTTTTTGCAACTATTTGGTCTGAGATTATCAAAAATTCGACAACCCAAACAGCATTGCTTGTGACTGATGGCAGGAAAATATTAGGCTGCGGCGCAGCTGGGATTTATCGCCGAATGTATAACCCGGTTAGCCAAAAAGTATCGAGAACGAATGCTGGCGAGCTTTATCGTGGTTACATTTTACCAAGTCACCAAAACCGCGGGCTCGGTAGGGCGCTGTTGAAAGCACGCTTGTTAAAGCTTTACGAGCTGGGTTGTCAAAGCGCTTACACCTGGATCTATGAACAAAACCAACAAGCAAGACGCTTTTACGAAAAGCATGGGGCGGTAAACCTCGACCAAGCCCAAGGGATAACAATGAAACGATTTAGGTTTGAAGAAGTGTGCTATGGCATTGAAGTAAATCGTGTTTTTGATTTTAGCTAAGGTGAAGTGAGAGGAAATTTCAAACACCGTATGGTCAGAGGTAATTGTCATCGATAAGCGGTGACAATTACTTCATGCAGACTAACGTAGGTCGGCGGGTGTAGGATAGTCTGGGTGCTCAACAATTTTCGGTGCCCAAACAGCTGGGATCACGGCCTCTCGTTTCTGTTTGATACGCTCTACTAGCGTATTCAAATCATAATTGGGTTCACCATAAACGGCTAGCCAATTCTCAGGCACGTCTTCTGGGTCTGCAGCCTGAATAACGTGTGCCATCCACTGCTTTCTAAGCTCAGCCCATTCACTACTTTGATTCTCATTGACACCTGCAAGTGGTCGAAGCTCTACATATATTGTCCTTCTCGGACCTTCACTGCGTTTCGGCTCAGAGCCATGTAAAACCATCATGTCTTGAACTAAGATATCTCCGGCTTTAGCTGGTTGCTGTACAACCCCTGGAATGTTCCAGCCATATTCGTTCGAGAGAGAATAAATATCCAAAATTTGGTGTTGGGAATTTGGCAAATAGCGTAAGCACCCGTCATCTATATTCGCATCATCAAGATAGATACCGACATTTAAATATGCAAAATGACGAGAATGAGGAGCATCTTGATGCCAAGCTATGTGAGGGTGGGGATGTGGATATTTGCAGACTAAGTCACATTGCAATGGAACACTGCCTACACCACAAAGGTGTTCACTGATCGCTAACATTGCTGGTGTTGCGAGTAGTTCGATAATTAACTCGGGCGCTTCAAAAAGCAAATCATTATAACGAAAGAGTTTTGGCTCACCTGATTCATTTGATAAATGGTATTGAGTCGCGACTTTTCCATCTTGCTGTGCTTGTTTTGCTTTACTCTCGAGCGCATTAGATAGTCGCTTCAGTTGTTCCAGCAGTGTGTCGGGTAAAGTTTGTTCAAATAAAACGAAGCCGTTGTTTTTGTAAAAATCGAGTTTGCTTTTGCTCACAATCGTCATGCGTGTACTTCCTAGTTATTTTGTTGCTTGTGAGACTTAAGTGTTGTTTGTCGAGTATATTCACTCGCCTGCCAATAGAGTCTGTCTCAGCTACAGCACTGACTATAGTGTCGTAAAATGCCAGTTAGCGCAATTACGGTGGGTTACATTGTGGATTTTGTTTATATTAACTCAACTCGAATAAACAGAAACTTCCATTGGCACCACTTTGCATCCTCAAGTACAATTGGCGTTTTCGATTGCAACACACCGGAACCTTCCAATGGAAATCAAAGTAAATTACCTCGACAATCTCAGAATTGATGCCAAATTTGACGACTTTTCTGTCATTGCAGATCAGCCAATTCGCTATAAAGGCGATGGCTCAGCACCAAGTCCATTTGACTACTTTTTAGCTTCTTCAGCGCTTTGTGCAGCTTACTTTGTGAAGGTGTATTGTAATGCGCGTGACATTCCAACGGATGGAATTCGTGTGGCGCAAAACAACATCGTTGATCCTGAAAATCGTTATAACCAAATTTTTAAAATTCAGGTGGAGCTTCCGGAAAGCATTTCTGAAAAAGACCGCCAAGGTATCCTGCGCTCAATTGATCGCTGTACTGTTAAAAAAGTGATCCAAACAGGACCTGAATTCCAAGTGGAAGCGGTTGAAAGCCTTGAAGATGACTCGCAGGCTATGCTGATGGTTGATACCAGCGAAAGCGACAGCACTTTTATCCTAGGTAAAGATCTTCCGCTGGAACAGACTATCGCAAATATGACCAAGATCCTGTCGGATTTAGGCATGAAGATTGAGGTTGCATCATGGCGTAATATCGTGCCACACGTCTGGTCTTTGCATATTCGTGATGCTGCTTCACCAATGTGTTTCACCAATGGTAAAGGGGCAACCAAAGAAAGCGCGCTATGCTCAGCACTTGGTGAGTTTATTGAGCGTTTAAATTGCAACTTCTTTTATAATGATCAGTTTTTTGGTGAAGAAATCGCAAATGCTGAATTTGTTCACTACCCGAACGAAAAGTGGTTTAAACCCGAAGCTGATGATGCGCTTCCTACTGAAATTTTAGACGACTACACTCGTGAAATTTACGACCCAGAAGGTGAACTACGCGGTTCGCATCTAATCGACACAAATTCAGGTAATGTAGCGCGCGGTATTTGTTCTATTCCGTACACTCGCCATTCAGATGGTGAAACCGTGTATTTTCCGTCAAATCTAATAGAAAACTTATTCCTAAGTAACGGTATGAGTGCTGGTAATAACCTGTTTGAAGCGAAAGTGCAGTGTTTATCTGAGATCTTTGAACGCGCGGTGAAAAAGCAAATCATCGAACAGGAAATTGTGTTGCCTGACGTGCCAGAGTCTGTACTTGCTAAATATCCAAGTATTGTTGAAGGGATAAAAGGGCTTGAAGAACAGGGCTTTCCTGTGGTGGTGAAAGATGCGTCTCTGGGCGGTCAATTTCCTGTGATGTGTGTGACCCTGATGAACCCTAAAACAGGCGGCGTATTTGCCTCTTTTGGTGCGCATCCAAGCTTGGAAGTTGCACTTGAGCGCAGTTTAACTGAGTTGTTACAAGGCCGTAGTTTTGAAGGCTTAAACGATGTACCAAAACCTACGTTTAACAGCATGGCGGTATCTGAGCCGGAGAATTTTGTTGAACACTTTATCGATTCTACGGGGGTGATCTCATGGCGCTTCTTTAGTACGAAGCATGACTACGACTTTGTTGAGTGGGATTTTACAGGCACGAATGAAGAAGAATGCGATAAGTTATTTGGCATCTTGGAAGGGTTAGGTAAAGAAGCCTATATTGCGGAGTTCACAGACTTAGGGATCGCTTGTCGTATTTTGGTTCCGGGCTTTTCTGAGGTGTACCCTGCCGAAGATCTTATTTGGGACAACACCAATAAAGCACTGCAATATCGCGAAGATATTCTCAACATCCATTCTCTAGATGACGAAGCATTAGCTAACTTGGTTGAGCGCTTAGAAGACAGCCAGCTTGATAACTATATCGATATTATCACCCTAATTGGTGTTGAGTTTGACGAAAATACGGTGTGGGGTCAGCTTACAATTCTTGAGCTTAAGATTTTAATCTATCTAGCGCTTGGCGATATCGAAACGGCTATTGAACTAGTTGAAACCTTTTTGCAGTTTAACGACAACACCGTTGAGCGTGGCTTATTCTACCAAGCAATGCATGCCACACTTGAAGTCGCGTTGGATGAAGAGCTAGAAATTGAAGATTACATTCATAACTTTACTCGCATGTTCTCTAAAGACGTGATGGATGCGGTTATTGGTTCAATTAATGGCGATGTGAAATTCTATGGCTTAACGCCAACTAACATGAAGCTGGAAGGTTTGGATAAGCACCTGCGTCTTATTGAAAGTTATAAGAAGCTTCATGCAGCAAGAGGGAAATTAGCGCAGCGCTAAGCTTTATGTTTCTAAGTAAAAGCAAGATAGCATGACTGCTTATCTTGCTTTTACTGTTTGATAGACTGGTGTGTATTTAGTGGTTACACATTAACTGTAGTAGCTAAGCCCCGAACCTCAGGTTAAAAACCTTAATTTGATTTTTCCTCTTTGATACAGTTTTGGTTTTTAAACTGTGTCTTTGCATCGTGATATATAAAAGAGAAATCTGCTGTACGTGGTGTAAATATTGGTTTGCCAGTACTCTTATCGCATTCAGTTGCGATCCCGCCTGCCGCATGACAATTCATACAAGAGGAGCTTTTATAATAAAGCGCTTCTTCTTTACCTTGAGGTTGGTTTCCTAGTTGTAAAAATGTCTCAATCACTTCATTGGTCAAATAAACCGGGTGAGGCATTCCTCCCGAATAATTAATGAGTTTGGTTTCAATCGTATCACTTGCTTGGCCGTTAATATCAGTCATTGGCTTACTTCGGTTATTAGTTGAGTATTGGGTACCAATCAGTTTGTAATATTGAAGGACAGCGTTTTCTTGTTTAAACAACTTAGAAATATGCTGGTTCACTTGCTCAACAACAGGTGATATTTGCTCTAATCGCACCACCTGAGTAGGCTTAGTGCCTCCTACTGGATGATTGATTGCGCATGTTGGGCATTGCTTGTTGAAAAATGTTGGTGAGTTGCCCCAAACATTATTCTGATGTGAAAAGGTTGCGTAAATCCAGTTACTAGACGTGCCAGTTTTCTGCATTATATGAAATCCAACAACGCCAACTTCTTTTTCTTCGATTTTAAATGAACCAGCTTCGCCATTTTGTATCTGGTTGTAGCGCTTTACGGGTAGTTTGGCTCGAATATATTTACTAGGGTCATCTGACTCATCTAGCAATTTCCAAGCTACCTTTATCTCTATAGCAAGGCCTGGCGGCTTAGGGTCAAAACTTGTCAAGTTTTGTGGCAAGTTACAAGTTGGTAGTGAAGATTTGTCGGAACAAGCTAAAAAGCCAATAGTATTCATGTTGATACACATATTACTTGCCTGCTGACTTTTGCACGCCCAACTATAAGTCGGGTTATTCGCGAATTCAATTTGGCCATCTATGCTATATAGTTTGTTTTTAGTAATAAAATTGAAAACATATGGACTGACGAACTTTTGATAATAAACAGGATTGTTTTTTTGATCGGTTAAAATAGCATGTTTTTTCGGTTCATTTTTAGGCGCAACTTGTTCCACAGCAGATAAAGGCTGCATCATGGCAAAGTTTTTGGATATATCCCAGTTTACCGGAGGCGTTGCATCTACTGTGAAAATGGTCTCGGTTTCACGCCAGTTTATCCAAAGTGGAAGCGGGCAGTTGGCGCCTGAGTCGGCAGTACACACTTTTAGATTATTTTGTGTGAGCTTATAGTTTTCGTCCAATTGCCTGTTTAGTGCAATAAAGCTCAACCATGAAAATAGTGCGTAACGATGATCCAAATAGTCAAGCTTCTTCGATTCAGAGGATTTTACGGGTTTTAACTTTTCACATGACTTCACTAACTTATTGTATGCGTCAAGAGGGTAAGGTTTTAGCTGAGTCAAGTCGCTAGGAAAAGGAAAGGGCTCAGTTAATGTGCATTCGTCTTTGACTAGCCAATCAGGAAAAATGCTGTATTCAGTAGCAAAAGTACCAGTACTTACTAATAGTAAAGAGAGCTTCGCTATTACACTTTTCATGGTTATTTCCTTTTCTTATAAGGTGAAGAATATAAATATGATTTGATATTAAATTCAGATGTTGATGTGAGGGTTATTTTTATATAGTAACCAGTTTGTACTTTCAGGTTGAGCCAAGGAGTTAAGTTAGTGCTTAATTTTTTGTCTGTTATTTTTCTTAGTGCGCTCAAAAAGCTGTCATGTAGGTAATTTTCGTCAAGGTTTGTGATCCAAGGCAGTTCAATTTCAATTTTTTCTGACAACTCCGTTGAATAGGAAAGCCCAACTTGTATTTCATCTGATACATGAACAATAGCATTTAATAACTGTTCCAGTAGATATAAGTTTCCTTTCCAGTCTAGATCTTTGAGTAAACCGGGAAGTTTCAATGTTTCTAATTTAAAAACGAATTTAGCTCTAAATTCCTTTCGTCCAAATGTAAAGCTGAAGTGGTTTATCCTAGTATTCTCTAAACTAGGAAGTAACTCTTTTGTTTTATTTAAAAATTCAGGAGCTAAAAACTCAGATGCGTTAATTATAAATGCGCTTAATAGGCTAAAGTCAGCAAACTGACAATGTTGTGTACTTATACAAAATGTTGGGACTGTGCTATAACGACCATCTTCCCAGTCAAAGCTAAACCATATTAAGTTTACAGGTTTGTAAGTAGAAGAAAGCTTCCTCCTCTTTATAAACTTGTTTATTCTGTGGGCGTATTCATTTGGAAGTTTTTGGTTTATATAAGATAAAACGCTATCTAAATTATGAGGAGAGCAGTAATAGCATACTAGGAAATCAACTGCTTCTTCAAACTGTTCAATTCTCTTTTCAAAACATATTGCATGTATATTTTCAGGAATGCCATTTACAATTGGCTGAAGCTTTTCCGTTATTGTGCGATTGAGATGTTGAACCTCACTATCAAGTGCAATGCTATAAAGCTCACTTTTACTATATTTCATGATGAATGCGGGTGAAATACCAATTTAACTTAATTTTTGGTCTATTTTTTGTTCTGTTTCTGATGTTAATAACATTAGAATTTTACAAAGTAAAACAACTAAATCGTTCCTGTACCGTTGACAGAGTTTCACTACAAAAAAATACACGCTTGATTAAGCTAAAAATCACCCGCTGCTCCTATGTATTACCAAATTGTTTTGATAGTGTGTTGAACTTCAGGTCTTAGTTCTGCAGATAGTTGATCCCACAGATCATCTGTCAATCCAGTCTCTAAAGAAATTTCAGTAATAATGCGTTTTTGATCTGCTGTTAAATCAAACTCAGCCATCACTTCAGCCAAGTTATCGGTCGCTCGTTGTTTCAAAGCTTCATCGTTAGTTACATTATAGATGTAAGAGATTAAACCGGTTGGTAGTTTTGTATTATCACTCATTTTTCATTTCCTAATTTTCATAGTTTTGGAGGTATAAGGTTTTAGTGCTAGCCTTATCATTTAAGTATTCATTATAAGCATCATCTTTCATTGTGTTTTTATTAAATAGTAATACTTTATATAAAAAGTAATAATAAAAAGTTCGATGTGAACGATACCCAGCAAAGCTTGATATTTTTTCTTCGAATTCTTGTAAACTACCTATATCATCTAAATTTGCCAAGTAGTTGAGCATATTATTATAACCCAACCAGCCAGCGTTATTAGAGTTTTTTGCAAGGCTTACCCCTGTTGATGAGTAATATTTTGCTTCATCTTGATATTTTTTAAAATTAATGGAATCGTTTTGTATTGAAGCATGTATTAGCTTAAACCACGCCCATATTCCATTTGTTGCTGAGCTAATATCATTTATATTTATATCTTTGGAAAGTTCAGCTAAATTATTCATAGCGCTTTGTGCCAAATCAACCTTACCAGTGAGCAACTGTGATAGAGCTTTAAAAGCAATACAAGTGAGTTCAGAGCAAAAGCCGTAATTATCAGTTATGGCTTGAGAGCTATTATCGAAAAAGCCTTCTTTTGGTAACGTATCGACAAGCGCTATTACTTTGTCAAACTCCCCCAGTGAAAAGTAGGATTGCGATAAAAGCTCGAAGATCACTGGGTGTTGGTGAGGTGGATATTCGCTTTTGTTTTCGTGCAGCTGTAATCCTATATTATGAGCTTTTAAAATATCACCGGTAGCGTAGGCGTGCAGCCATTCGCCTCTCATCGTAATGAAGCGCTCTTTAGGGTCTAAAATTGTGGCGAGTTCACTGATATTTTGAAGCACGTGCTTTTTTGCCAACGTATCTAGCCAACCATTGTATGCAATCCTAGATGAGGCAAGTGCATTTTTAATCTTATGGAGTAAAGGCTGGTTATCGATTAAACCATTTTGGAAGAAATTCAATGCCTCTGCATAGTAAATACTGGCCTCTGCGACAGAATAAATCGCAGCGGCGCTTTTTGCTGATGTTAGTAATAATTCAACAGCCGCATCATGCTCTCCCACTTTTGCTAAATGGTGGGTTGTAAGCAGTGGTTGCTTTTGGCTCATTCCTGTATTGTTGAGTACCTCAATTATACTCATGTGGTGTGCATGCGATTCATGCTTACCCATACTTTCATAGGCAGCATCACGTACCAAAGCGTGTTTAAAAATATAGCTATCGTTATCAACACGACGTTGCTGCACAATAAGGTCGTTTGCTATCAACTCATTTAAGTCGTTTTGGATCTGGTTTTCGCTTAAAGAAGATGCCGCAACGAGTAAATCATATTCAAACTCTCGGCCAATTGTGGCTGCTAGTTGGGCTGTTTCTTTGGCGTGACTAAGGCTATCTAGTTTTTGTTGTAATGACTCTCTTAAACTCGTAGGTACTTGGTCAAGTTTATCTGGTGCGAGGAAGTCAATCTCTCCGCCTTTATCTCCAACTAATGCCTTTTGTTTAAGCATGTTGACGAGTTCTTCAATAAATAGCGGGATCCCGTCGGTGCGGCTGGTAAGTAATTTGAGAACTTGCTCTGACACTCGGCGGCCATCAAACAAATTAATGATAAAATCTTCTGTGGCTTTTTCGGTTAGTTTTTTCAGACAAACATCCACTAAGGTGAGGTCTTTTAACTGAGTTGGTACCGCTTGTCTTGAAGTGCTTAGTAAAACATCACCTGAAGCGAGCGCACCGACAAAGTGATGTAAAAACTCTAAGGTGGTGCTATCTGCCCAGTGAATGTCCTCGATAATGTAAAGCTTAAACTTGCTGAGTCCATGGCGATTTGACAATAACAATGCACAAAGCCCTTTAAACAACACTTGCTTTTGCTCATCGGGAGAAAGTGTAGAAGGCGTGATTTCATCATCAAGTGAGATATTGAGCCAAACTAGCAACACAGGGATAGCTTGTGCTAAATCGAGCTTACTATCCATGTTGGATAATACATAACTAAAAACGGTATTGGCTGAATGAGCATCTAGCTGCTCGGTGTTAAATAGATACTTGACCAGCGTTAAAATTGGATACAAAGCATTATTTTGATGCTCTGGTAAACACTGGGCGACTAAATGTTGATATTGCGGTGCATTAGCACGAATTTCTTGCAGCAGCCGAGATTTACCTATGCCAGCCTCACCATGAATGTGAGCGATGCGGGTTGCACCTTCGACCTCGTTATTAATGAGTGAAAGTGTCTGTTCAAGCTCAAGGTGACGACCAACAAGTTCGTGATGGTTCTTTGTACCACGCATAAAGCCAAATGCTTCGATGCGACGTTCTCCTTGCAAGTTATAAACCGGCGTTAGTTCAAATAACGGGCCTATTTGTACTTGGCCGTACAGATTGAATTCAGAAAAAGCATCAAGGAGTGAGCGTGACTCTGCACTACATAAGACTTGGCGCTCGCCAGCTTCACGGGAGAGTGCTGCTGCAATATTCGCGTGATGTCCTTCAGGTACGGCATTAGCATAGGTAATAAATATCCCAGTGTGAATGCCTATATGGGCGTTAAGCGCGACTCTGTGAGCTTCTTGCATTAGCGCGTTACGCTTCGCAAGCTCGCTTATCATTTCAAGTGCGGTACGGGCAGATAATCGCGCATCATTATCGCTGCTAACGGGGTAGCCAAAATAAAACAAACTGGTATCGGCGAGATTACCCACATGATAAGCGCCGTAACGAGTCGCGATATCAATAAAGTGATTGCGTTGAGATTTATAAACCGTGTCTATGACATCGAAGTCTTTTTCATTGTTGTCGAGTGCTTTGACACTTAACCTTACCGCAAGAACGGTTAGCTGTTTGCGTTCGGTAAGCGCAGTATATTCTTGAATGGCGCGATGATTAGGATCGTCATCACGGATCATTACTGTGGTTTCGTCGTAACCATGCTGGGCTTTAACATCATTTAGCACACCAACAAGGTTCGATACGTTCATCCGAGCAAGTTCAGAAAATGCCTCGGTTGCAGTGATAACACGTTCCAACGCACTTTTATTGAGTACACGCCTAAGCAGTCCCGCAAGGGGGTGGCCAAGTAGGGCGCTTGGAATTGGAATGTGTACATCGCTTAATTGTTTGTGATAAATCGATGCGACGCTAGTGCCCGTTACCGCAGGCACGCCAGTTAAACATTCTAAGAATACCAGACCCCATACATAAAGATCTGATTTGGCAGAAGCTGGCTCGCCACGTAATTGTTCTGGTGCGCTGTAAGAAGGTGTGCCTAATGTTTCTTGCGTAAGTGTGATTGTTTCAAAGTCATGCTGGCGGGTTTCTTGTGCCAGTGTACCAATACCAAAATCAAGTATTTTGGCATAAGTTTTTGCACCAGACTGGCTAAGCATGATATTGGTTGGCTTTATGTCTCTGTGGATAATGCCCTGTTGATGAGCGTGAATGAGCGCGTCTAACACCTGCAACATGATGTCGGTTGCATACACTGAATCAATTGCACCATTTTGACTTAGATAGTCCCGTAGTGTTTGCCCTTCCACATACTCGAATACCCCGAACATTAAATTTTCATTTAATTGTCCTTTATCTAATAATCGTACGATATTTGGGTGATTTAATTGACTACAAAGTAAGGTTTCGCGATTGAAACGTTCCGCATATCTGTGTTTTTTCGTCGCTTCTAGTTGTGGTTCTAACGCCAAAAATTTTAGTGCAACGATTTGCCCAGTGTTTATTTGGCGTGCTTTGAAAACTTTACCGAATCCACCTTCTCCAATTTTTTCAAGTAGTTGGTATTTGTCAGACTGGAAAACATCGACAATATGGCTATCCGAAAACTGTGTCAGAGACATATGATTACTAATTCTTATTTTTTGTTAATGGTATAGGGTAATTGGAATGTAAATACTTGTCTAGCATGAGAATTTTAATTGTTTTTTAAAATTGGATAATTAACAGGCGGGGTTGACAGTGTGTTTTTGTAAGTAGTTGAAAATATTTTGTTTTTATTTGAGTGTGTTTTTTGGAATATTGCTTGTAATGGAGTGTAATTCCTTCTGCTCGAAAAAGTTGGCATACTTTACCTATAAGAATAAAAAGGAAAAATGAATGAAACGCCGAACGTTTATGTTTGCTGGTGCAGCACTCACGGTTGCATCAGTCTTGCCTCCTGTTAGTTTTGCTAGACAAAGCTTCACTGCTTCTGGAATATCAAAAGATACAACGGAAAGGCTTCCTGAAAATCTATTGAATGAACTCGGTATTCAAGTACCTATCAGGGATGTTCTAAGCCCTTCAGGGGAACGAGTTTCTTTTAAAAAAAGAGCCAATATAATTAGGCGTTACGGAGATTCTCTCTACGTTTACTTCGAACATGAGAGGGTGATCAGGGTTTTTGATACCCAGGGTAACCCTGCTTCCAATGAATTGCCTTTACCTAAATACATTAGCGATCTTAAAGATTTTGCTGTAGATCCGACACAACAACAGCTTTATTTATTGCAACCTGGAAAGCACCACATAGTGTTAGCCGACTTTAGCGGTGAAATATTGGGCACTTTTGGCGAGTTCGGAATTGAGCAAGACTATCAACTTAATGGTCCAAAGAGCATCACCATTGGTAAGTCTAATCAGTTATTTGTTTTGAATTCTGGCAGTTCTAGTATCAAAGTTTTTGAAAGCAATGGAGTATTTTTAAAAAACTATACATTGAGTCAAAAGCAAAAACGCACAGTTACAAGTATCGATGGCGCTAATCAGATTATTATCAATGGTGGGAAGTTTTCAGATCGCCAATGGAAATTAGATCAAAATATTCGCAATTTTATCGAGGTGGACTAAGCTGAGGAAGGGCTTGATCGGATTTTACTTTTTTGCCACTTAAGCAGTTTGGAGCTTGAGTTACGTTAGGTTAGTTATCTGTGAACTTAAGGATGGTTATGCCATATAGTAAGGAACGGTTAGCTTATTTTAAGCTTCCAATTTTTCTTGAACATCAACAAGTACTCGACGAGCTTGGGACGCTGAATGAGCTGGCCTGGACTGACCATGTAAATAAAGCAAATTACGACGGCGGGTGGGACGTAGTTGCGTTGCGTTGTTTGTCAGAGCATTTATCTGCTCACCCGATCTTACAAAACTTTGCGATTGAGTCAGGCACTCACTGGCAAAACTTACCTATATTAGAAGAAAAGCCGCTACTTAAATCATTCGTTGATAATTTCCCCTGTGAAGTTCTCTCTGTAAGAATCATGCGATTGAAAGCAGGTGCTTTTATAAAACCTCACAGAGATGGCGGCCTTTGTATCGAAAATGGTGAAGCAAGACTTCATATACCTTTGGTCATCGACACTGCTCTTGAGTTTGTCGTTGATGGTATGCAAGTACCAATGAAAGAAGGAGAGGTGTGGTACATAAATGCGGACAAAATACACAGTGTCGCTAACCGAGGAAACCTTGATAGAGTCAATATCGTTATTGATTGCAAAGTAAATGATTGGTTATTAGGTTGCCAGTCAGGGTCAATGGGCGTTCCTTGTGAAGAGTATACAAGCTAAAAAAATGTTAGCAAGCGATTTAAAAATAATAGGTTGAAGGATCTGTAATGACGTCTGGCAGCGTGTACCAAGTAAAAAAATTGCTAGAGCACTCTCAAGCTTTGCTCCTAAATGACATTGATGCTGGGCTAAATAGACCTCACGCACTATCTATGTCTGAGGCTCTAGCTGAGCTAACAGGCGTATCCACTGACTTCGATATGAATGATTGGTCTGATATAAACACTGACAAAGGGGTCGCGATTTCACCTGTTCAGGCAGCTAAATGTTTACTAGAAACGCTACGTAGTCAGATATTTATGCAGGGCGTTGCGAGCGCGATACGAGACAAAATCAATCAGCAAGATAATATAAATATCCTCTACGCAGGGACCGGGCCATATGGTGTATTACTATTACCTTTTCTCGCGCTCCACAAAACGAGTCCAGTCTCAGTAACACTTTTAGATATTCATCCAGAAAATACGCAAGCAATACATGAGCTGGTAACTAAACTTGATATCGCTCATATGGTGAAACGTATAGTGCACGCAGATGCAACGACTTGGCTACCTGAAGAACCAATAGAGTTTGATCTCATTATTTCCGAGACCATGAATACCTTATTACGCAGAGAGCCTCAAGTATGGATTTTTAGTCACCTTCAACAGTTTTTAAAGCCAGATGGAGAGCTCATACCTCAAGAAATTGAGCTTACTGCTTGGCTATGCAATCCAAGTCCTCTGACGAAAAGTGAGCAAAGAGTCAACCCAGCTGAGCTTGGTTCGTTTTTCCGTCTCGATAAAAACACAGCAAGCGCACTTAATGAGAATAATCTAGATGTTTTATCTGGTTCGTTTGAGGTACCGGATTGCGGGAAAGTTTATCATACACTGGAATTGAAAACGGAAATCAAAGTCTATAGGGAGCATAGACTCACCGAAAACCAATGCAGCTTGAATTTACCAATTAAGTACCAAGATAAAAATCTAAAGGCCGGTGATCGGATTACTTTTGAGTATATTGACGATCCAATACCTGAGTTCATCTTTAGCTTCCCTGATGAAAGTTTACCAAATCTTCCCGCTTATCATGAGGTGGGTGAGTCTGGAATTTTCCAAATTAAACGTATCTTCGTTAAATGCCAATTAAATAAAGTAAATAAGCTTGATATTAACAACCATGAATGTGAGTGGTCTTTGGATACACAAATATGGGGTGAACTTGAGTTAAGTTTAGAATTGGTTTTAGAAGCCTTGTATCGGTTTAGGTTGTTTGAGGAATTTGAGTTTTGGCTGCTTGATAAAATTGGTAATCGACTTGATGATAAATTAGTTGGTGCTATTAATCGAAAAGTAGTTGGTTTTTATAGTTAAAATATAAAGGTAAGAGTGATGAAGTTTACGCCTCCAGATGGTTTATATGTTAGACCGTCAAAACCAGAAGATAAAGGCTTTCTGGAAAGCTTACACCATAGCACTCGGCAAGATTTGCAGTTGATTGATGGAGATAAGGATTTTATAGAGTCAATTATTGAAATGCAGTTTAAAGCGCAAAGTAATGGCTATGGAGATCAATTTCCAAACGCTATGTATTTCATTATTGAAAAACACCATGAGCGAATAGGCAAGGCGACAATTGACTTTGGTAATAATGAAGTGAGATTAATAGAAATTGCTTTAATACCTCAAGCTCGTGGATTAGGGCTCGGTGCAGCAGTTGTTCAATCTTTCCAGCAAGCTGCTGCTCAATCCGGCGTGCCGATGACTCTGTCGGTATTGCAAAATAATTACGATGCAAAGCGTTTATATCAGAAGCTAGGCTTTAAAATTGAATCAATTAAGGCTCCTTATGAGTTGCTAATTTGGTATCCGCCAGCGTTGAGGAATATAGTTTTAGGTTAATTTAAAAAGAGGAGTAATAAACGAAAGGTAATAAAGCGCCTCGCTTGGTCATTGGTAGTAATAACTGTTTTTTTAGTTAACAAGAGCGAGTCTAACTTAATGAGCAAAGGAGCAAGTGTTGTGAAACTAACTAGTAGTTTATTTGAAGACTTAATCGGTCAGGATGTTGAAGTATTTACGGCCGATGGCAAGCATAAGCTAAATGAGTTGCAAGTTGATGCTATTGATGAGTGCAAGCTAAACAGTAATGAATTTGAAGGATTTTCTGTAACGTTAACCGCCAAATCAAATTTTCCGCTTACTGATGATACGTATACATTAAAGCATCAAAAGCTGGGTGAAATGCCACTGTTTTTATCTGCATACGAAAAAGACAAGTATCAAATAATTATCAGTATAAAAAAAGAAGCATAAAGGAGTTTAAAATGTCAGAACCCTATATTGGACAGGTTACCCTCTATGGCTACAATTGGGCACCTAAAAATTGGTCTTTATGTAATGGTCAGCTAATTCAAATTAGCCAAAATCCAGCGCTTTATTCTCTTACCGGCACCGCGTATGGTGGTGATGGTAGAACAACCTTTGGTCTGCCAGACTTTCGTGGCAGAGTGCCGGTGGGGCTTGGTAACTTAGGAAACGCTAGTTACGATAGAGGCAATGCTGGTGGCGCTGAAAACGTAACCTTAACCTTAGCAAATATTGCACACACCCACGATGTGCAAGCAAGTACGAAAACGGCTAACTCTCCACTTGCTAATATTCCGGGACCAAACCAAATGGCGACGCAGACGGCAGAGCCTATATATGCCGCAGCTACAAGTTTGGTAAATACCTCTGACTCCACGGTATCAAGCATTGGCGGCGGTCAGAGCCACAATAATATGCAACCCAGCTTATCTCTTAACTTTGCCATTGCACTCACTGGCATTTATCCGAGCCGAAACTAAGGAGGTCGTAAATGGAAGGGTTTATTGGACAGATAACGATGTTTGCCGGCAATTACTCGCCGTTTAAATGGGCGTTTTGCTACGGACAGATCACCGCAATTCCAGGGAATGAAGCGTTATTCTCTTTGCTTGGGAATACTTATGGTGGAGATGGTAGAAGTAGTTTTGGGTTTCCTGATATGCGAGGTCGATTACCTATGGGATTTGGCAATGGTACCGGATTAACGCCAACACTGATAGGAACAATGAAAGGGGTGGAAACGGTTACCTTGGACGTCAGTCAAATACCATCGCATAGCCATAATTTTCAGGTAAGTAACAATACCGCTACGGGTACAAACCCTGGTGGGCAAGTGTTGGGTAAAGCTGATATGTACTGTGAACCAGCAACGGCCCAGTATAATGATGGTCCTTCAGCTATGTATGACGGCATCATTGCCTCAGCGGGAAGCAATCAGGCTCATGAAAACAAAATGCCTAGCCTTGGGGTTAATTTTATCATATGCCTAAATGGCATATATCCACCTAGAAATTAAGGAGAAGAAGAATGGCTGATTGTTTTTTAGGTGAAGTTCGAATGTTTGTTTGCAATTTTACACCAGAGTGGTGGACCAGTTGTGGAGGACAGCTACTACCTATATCGCAAAATTCAGCACTTTTTGCGGTAATAGGCTGTAACTTTGGTGGTGATTGTCGCACCACCATGGGGGTGCCAAATTTACAATGTAGAGTTCCGATGGGGACGGGGACAGGCCCAGGCCTGACACCAAATATGTTAACTGAAAAGCAAGGCGAAAATGAAGTTGTGTTATATGAGTCGAACTTACCTGCTCATACCCATACTTTTAATGGTACGACTTCATTAGGCGGAACGGTTGATACGGGGCAGGGGAATCTACTCGCACAATCTTCAGGCGGTAACGTTTATGATAACGCTCCTAACGCGCAAGAGCAGGTAGAGATGGATTATACTGCGCTTGGTACTAATGGCATGGCAAATTTGGGGCATGAAAACCGCCAACCATTTTTGGCGATTCAGTTTGCATTGGCACTAGATGGTACATTTCCACCAAGGAACTAGCTTAGTAAGGCGCAAAGTGTTGGTAAGAGATTGGCCTGTTGTTGGTGCTGGTCCTTACTAATACTTATATTTTACGGTGGTAATTGGGTGTTATTATAGCTTTTAAATTAGTAACTTACTGTGGTGTTTGTAAGAGTGGTAACCAATGTGTAAAAAAGAGGTTTGTCAGCTTTTTTATCTAACAAGATTTAAGCTAGTGCTGTGCTTTATATTTGTTGTTTTATTTATTGGTACGACGAATGCACAGGGAATTGAGTTTGTTAATTTTGGCAACAAGATAAAGCTTGAACAGAGCAACGCTGAACCTAAGAGTGTGTATAAGTTTGCTAATTCAGAGCAATTGGTAGAGCTGAGTAACAGAATAATTATAAAAATAAAGGCTGGGATGGGCGGTGACGTTGCAAACGCCTTAAAGCAAAAAATAGAGGTGGGTCAGCTAGCCACCTTTGGGCCCTTTGCAGAGCACGAGTTTATGGTGGTATCGCTAAAAGACGCGTCCGCAAAGCGCTTGACTGCTGCACTAGCGATTGCCAGTGGTTTGGAGGGGGTAATATATGCCCAACCAGATATTTTACAAATAAAAAGTAAGCTCGAAGTTGAAAATCATAACGCGTCTCAATGGTTAACAAAAACCTTGTCGCAATCAGGTTCTATGAAAAGCTTACCTTTTCGTTTATTTCAGTTAGAGAAATGGAAAAAAGAACTACAACAATCGACTCAAGGTGAAGGAGTAACAATAGTTGTTATCGATGATGGCTTTGATTTAAAACATGAGGCCTTAAGTAAAACTAAGGTATTACTCACCTACGATATTGAAAGAAGAGTCAAGGACGTACAGCCGCAAAGCGGTTTTGATATCCATGGTACTAAGGTACTTGGAGTGATTTTTGCCAGAGCAAATGACGCTTTGCCAGCTGAAATGGCGGGCCTTGCAATCGACGCAGGGCTTATTGCAATAAGGCAAACAAAAAGCTGGACAAGCCATACATTGGAGTCGTTACATATCGCGCAACTGGCGCAAGCCGATGTTGTTAACATGAGTTGGCGAACACAGTTACTACTAGAACCAATAAAAGATGCCATTGATGGCTTAGCACAAACCAGCCGAGGCGGTAAAGGTGCGCTGGTAGTAATAGCCGCCGGAAACAGCGGGAAGATGATTAAAGCAAACAGCACAGAGGCGAGTATTGCGTCTGCGGTGGTGGTGGGCGCAATGAATAGTGGCGGTATGCCGGCAAGTTTTAGCAACTTTGGTAAATCGGTAAGTGCTTGGATGCCAGGTTACAGCGCCAAGGTAACCGCAAAAAATAATGCTTACAGTGGTTTTGGTGGTACTTCTTACGCAGCGGCATATGGAACGGGTATGATTGCACTGTTGTTGGCTGCTGAACCTGAATTATCGGCAAATAAAGTCAAGCAAAAGCTGGCTCAAGTGTCTGGTTTAATGTTGGACAACCAGAGTAAGCAAAGTAATTAACCTGCTGTGTTAGCTACTGATAACACAACAAGTTGGATAAAGGTCGTTCCTACCTTGGAAGTGAGCTTCTGGGTATAAAATGTGGATAAAACTATGGATACAGAACATAACAGCGCAATGGTATTTACGCACAGTAAACTACAAACCCATATTAAGGCTGCATTGCTATGCAGTGCTGCTATTCAGTTGCCTGTGGCGGTGGCTTCATCAACGCTAGCAAATGCAGAGACATTACAGGGCGGGGCGGCTCATACAGCTGTTAACCAGCAAGCGCTAGAGTACGTGCAGTCAAGGTTGACTAGCAAAACCATTACGGTCACGCGCGATCCAAATTGGGGGCGGCTGGAATTTCTGCAATGTGGACCTGCTGACGGGAACCCCGCAAATACGTATTGTAGTCAATTTCTTACCGAGACGGCATGTAATGCTTACGCACCTCTTTGTGCTTGGGATCCTGGAACACCTAGTAATAATCCTCCATCCTTTAACAGCAGCGCATCTACTAACTTTGCAGAAAATGACACGGGCACAGTGCTTGATGTTAATGCTGACAATGGTGATGGCGGTAGCAATGACTCAGGGATCACTTACTCTTTATCTGGCACAGATGCTTCGCAGTTCAATATTAACTCAAGCTCTGGTGTCATCACGTTTAAGACTGCACCGGATTATGAATCGCCGGGAGACAACGGCGGCGACAATATTTACAATATTACGGTTACTGCCGATGATGGTGGAAGTAGCAACAATGAAGCGACACAAAATATTACCATTACGGTTACAGATATCGATGAGGTTGCACCTACGTTCGATGGTGGAAACTCAACACCGAATGACAATGCGACAGGGGTCTCAGGAAGTAGTAATATTACTATTGACTTCAACGAAAATATAGCCCTTGGAACTGGTAACATTACTATTCGTGACGTCAGTGGTAGTAGTGATTTTGAAGTGTTTGATGTCGCGACAGAAAGCGACGGTACGACGACTAGCCCAAGTGCAGGTCGTATTGGCATTACAAATGATAAAATTTATATAAACCCTACTAATGACCTAACCGGTAATCGCGACTACGCCATTCGTATTGATGCAACTGCTGTTGATGACTCTGCGGGAAATAGTTTTGCGGGGATCAGTGACGATACTACCTTTAATTTCTCGACGGTTAACACCGCTCCTGCAGTTGATTTAGATTCAACGAGTGGTAGCGATAATAGTAGTGCTTCATTTTCTGAAGGTGGTGGAGCGGTAAATATCGCCGCGAATGCTGCTGTGACGGAAGCTGATGGCGACACAATTACCACCATAACAGTAAGTCTTACCAACGATCAAGACGGTGCATCTGAAGGCCTGAATGTCAGTGCATCCGCTCAAGATGCATTGACGGGAATTTCGGGTTCTTCTGATATTTCGCTACAAGATACAATTTCTATAACTGGTGCAACTGCTTCAGCGTCAGAAGTGCAAACGTTCCTACAGGCGATCACTTACAACAATACCTCCGGTACTCCCAACGAAACCGCAAGAACCGTAACTGTTGTGATCAACGATGGTACCAGCAATAGTGTATCTCGCACAGCCACTGTCTCTGTGAGCAACGTTACTGCAGCGAGCAGTGCCGCAGCCGGTTTTAATACAACAAACGGCACAAACTTATCTCCAGCAATCACCTTTACTGGTGACGATGAAACACTGACTATTGCTGATACTATTCATATCGCCGGTTCAACTGCGGATGGGGGCGCTGGTACCGATACGCTATTTGTAGTAACTGGCTCTAATCTAGCTAACTTTACGTCGCTAGCTAATTTCGAAACATTAACCCCAGACAATGACGGTTCTTTAACGCTGACCGAAACGCAGCATGATGCGTTTACTACCATCAACGGTTCAGGTACAAACCAATTTACAATATCTAGTGCTGATGGAGATCAAACCCTAACCGGTGATAGCGATATTGAAACCTATGTGTTAAGCGCTGCAATGAACTTTACCATGGGAGCAGCAGCACAAAATGTGACGGGTGGCAGCGGGGATGACACGGTTAATGTAACCGGGTTTACGCCGTCAGGTATACTCGCAGCTGGCGCAGGCACAGATACTCTACAAGCAGATAATGGTGCAAACATCAGTGGTGCTACGCTCAGCGGTTTCGAATCACTGACCTTAAGTGATAATGCCTCAGTCACTATGACGGAAGCTCAGCATGACAGCTTTACGACGATTACTGCGGCAGGCTCTGAGAGTATCACTATCAGTGATGTGAGTGATGGCTTAACAGGTAACAGTGCAATTGAAACTTACATACTTTCAGCGGCTAATACCTTTACGCTTGGCGCTGCTGGGCAAAGTGTAACAGGCAGCAGTGGTGACGACACCGTAAATGTTGGTACATTCACAGCTACTGGTACGCTAGCAGGAGGCAGTGGTACAGATACGCTTTCAATTAGTGATGGCGGAAATATCGCAGGCGCGTCAGTAAGCGGTTTTGAAAACCTTTCTGTAGCAACTGGTGGCTCTGCAACAGTTTCAGTATCTCAGTTGTCATCGTTTACTGGTTCGGTTTCTGGCGACGGCACTAATTCTCTAACTGTCTCTGGCAATGGTGATATTACAACGGTCTCAGCGCTTGAAAATTATACTTTATCCGATGATTCAACCAATTCAAGAACGGTGACCGTGAGCAGTGCGGGTCATTCTGTTACTGGTACTTCAACTTCAGATGCAATTACCTTCGATTTAGGTTCGCTCACTTATACTGGAACAATTACAGGCGAAAATACCACTGCCGATACTTTGTCTTTAAGTTCTGGTGCTGATATTACGGCAGCAAGTATAAACGCGGTCAGTAATTTAACGATAGCCTCCGGCGCGTCTGTTTCCATGACAGTAGCTCAACATGAAAGTTTTACTGGTAATATTTCAGCAGCTGGATCAGAAACTATCAATATTTCTGGTGATGGGGATATCACAACTTTCTCTTCGGTTGAAGTTTATAGTGTTGGTGACGATTCTAGCAATACTAGGACTATTACCATCAGTAACGGTACCACTGATGTTTCTGCAACGTCGAGCGATGATGCTGTAACGTTTAATATCGGTGGTAGCACCTACACTGGCGATTTAACTGGCGACACGAACGTAGCAGATCTTGTTTTAGCGTCAGATGGTGCGGATGTAACTGGAGGTGGATTCTTCAATATAGGAAACCTTAGTCTATCAAGTGGTGCAACTGTTGCGATTGATACGGCCAATCTGAGTGATTTTGCAACAGCGATTTCAGGGGCGGCGGGCAGTGAGACATTAAAACTTATGGATGGTGGAGAATTTGACTTCTCGACCACCTCGGTTTCTGCTGTTGAAGGCATTTCAATTGGCACCAATAGCGCAGCAACGATCACCCTTACTGATAACTTTAATGCCGACGGTCAAACTGTGTCGGTTACAAATGCCAGCGGCAGTGCAATCACGTCAGACTTAGTCATAGACGCTTCGGCCTTTTCTAGTGATGTGCTAGAAATAACGGCAACAGATTTGGATGGTTCTGATACGATCACAGGTGGTAGTGGTGCAGACACTATACGTCCTGGCGGCGGTACAGATACCATGACAGGTAACGATGGTAACGATAATTTTATCGGAGCGCAAAGTGACTTAAATGGTGACACAATAGCCGATCTTAGCATCGGAGATAAGATAACAATTACAGGTGTAACAGGATTATCAACCAGCAATATTCGCTTTAATGGTACTAGTACGCTGGAGGTGGACACCAACGCTACTACTTTTGCTAACCCAGAAATAAGTATATCGCTCACGAATGCCGCAGGGAACGATCTTGCGTTTACGGTCGCTGACTCTGGCAGTGATACAGTGATCACCTTTGAAGCTGCGAATGATGAGCCTATCTTTAGTAATTTAAATGGTGGTAATACCTTTACTGAAAATGGAACTTCGATTGCGATAGACAGCGATGTAACCATTTCAGATACTGAACTTGACGCACTTAATAGCGGAAATGGTAACTATGATGGTGCGTCGCTAACAATCTCACGCTCAGGTGGCGCTAACAGTCAAGATATCTTTAGTAACACAGGATTGCTTGGTACGCTGACTCAGGGAGGCACGTTAAGTTACGATAGCACTCAGGTCGGTACAGTAACAACTAACTCTGCAGGCACACTGGTACTCACTTTCAACAGCAGTGCTACTTCTGCTCTAGTGGATAATGTATTGCAATCAATTGGCTACGGTAACAGCTCTGAGGATCCAAGCTCATCTGTAACACTTAACTATACCTTTAATGATGGTACGGCAGACAGTACTGGTACAAATCAGGCCGCAGTTACTATTACTCCTGTAAATGATGCCCCTACCGATATTGCATTGACAGCAACAAGCATAGACCAATCGAATACCGGAACTGCTGCGACCGTGGCGACAGCCAGCACCACAGATGTGGAAAGTGGTGACAGTCATACCTATAGCTTGGTTACGGCTGGCAGTAGCGATGGTGGTACATGTAGCGCAAATACGGGTAACGGCAGTTTCCAATTTTCAGGAGATACGTTACAAACGCAAGCATCAACATCTCCGGGTGACTATGTTATTTGTATTCAAACGAGTGATGGAACCGCAAGTTACCAAGAGTCATTCACGATAACAGTCAACGATGACGTGGCCCCAAATGCGCCATCGACACCAGACTTGGATGCAGCTTCAGACTCTGGGGCTTCAAGCTCAGACAACATTACCAATGACACCACACCAACCTTCAGTGGTACTGCTGAGAGCGGGGCGACGGTTAAATTATATAGTGATCAGGTAGGCGGAGGTACCACGGTCATTGGTACTGGCACAGCAACTGGTGGTAATTGGCAAATTACAACGGATCCGTTGACTGCAGGGTTATCACATGCGATTTTTGCGACCGCCACGGATGCGAGCTCGAACGTAAGTAGTAGCTCTAGTTCTTTAAGCGTAACGATCGATAATACAGCCCCTACCGCGCCAAGTACGCCAGATCTGACCGCTGGGAGTGATACCGGCTCCTCAAATGCAGATAACATTACTAATGATACAACGCCCACATTCACAGGAAGTGCATCTACCGGCGACACAGTGACACTAATTTCTGATCTTGATGGCGTTGTTGGCTCAGCCACAGCTGCGGGAGGTGCATGGACTATTACTCCTAGTTCGGCGATGACCAGTGGTACGCACGCAATCACAGCGCGATCAACGGACACAGCCGGTAATATTACCAATAGCAATAGCTTATCAATGGTCATTGATACGAGTGTTTCAGTGCCTAGTATTACGACTCCAATTGAGGGTGATGGTCAAATTAATGCCGCTGAAGACAATGATGTCTTGATTGCTGGCTCTGGTGCCGATGCTAACGTGACTGTTAGCGTGAGTATTACTGACGGTTCAGCAACGCTGAATCAAAATGTAACTTCCGATGGTAGCGGGAACTGGACTATCAGTGGCAGTGAGTTCAATGTTAGCGGATTTAGTAATGGCGAATTAACTGTATCGGCGACGCAAACAGATTCAGCAGGAAATATCTCTGGTGCAGCAAGTACCACTGTTACACTCGATAATATAGCACCTTCAGCACCGGCAATTACGACACCAATTGAAGGTGATGGCCGAGTAAATGCGGCGGAAGATAATGATGTGTTGATTGTAGGAACGGGCGCTGAAGCGGGTAATAGTGTAACCGTTACTATTCATGACGGTGCAAATAGTTTTAATCGAACGGTCACTGCGGACGGCTCAGGGGCCTGGACTATAAGTGGCTCGGAATTTGATGTCAGTACGTTTAACAATGGCACATTTACTGTCTCAGCTACTCAAAGTGACGCAGCAGGTAATACCTCAAGTGCAGCTAGCACCACGATCACATTGGATAACTCAGCACCTTCAGCACCTGCGATCACAACGCCTATAGAAGGCGATGATTTAATAAATGCATCAGAAGATGATGATGTTTTGATAGTAGGAACGGGAGCGGAAGCTGGAAATAGCGTAGTTGTCACTATCAATGATGGTGCGAATAGTTTGGATCGTACTGTCACTGCTGATAGTTCCGGCGAATGGACAATAAGTGGCTCAGAATTTGATGTTAGTACGTTTAACAATGGCACATTGACGGTAACGGCATCGCAAAGTGATGCTGCAGGCAATACCTCAAGCGCAGCGAGCACGACAGTCACGCTAGACAACTCTGCACCAAGTGGGATTTCAGCTGAGATTGACCAAGATTTAATCAATGCAGGTAATGAAACTGCATTTAGCTTCACATTAACGGGCTTGGAATCAGCGGGTAGTTTTACTTATGAAATCTCAGACGGTAGCAGTTCAGTAACTAGCTCAAGTGCAATATCTATAACGGGTACTACCCACCAAGAGACTGGAATTAATGTCACCTCATTAAACGAAGGAACATTGACGTTATCTGTTACTGTAACTGATAACGCTGGGAATGAATCGAGTGCAGTAACTGACACCGTCACTAAAAAGTATAATGTTGCCCCTGTGCTTACAGGCACACCGGCAACGAGCGTCAATGAAGACAGTGAATACGATTTTACGCCGACCTTGACTGATTCTGACACAGCCGATACTCATACCTTTAGTATTACGAATAAACCAAGTTGGGCAACATTTGATACGCAAACGGGTAAACTTTCAGGTACTCCAGATGACTCTCATGTTGGCACGACTTCTAATATTGAAATTTCGGTGAGCGATGGAACGGATAGCGATACACTCACAGCATTTAATATTGAAGTAGTTAATACCAATGATGCGCCAACGGGGCAAAGCACTAGCTTCACTATAGATGAAGGCGCAACATTAACGCGGGACTTCAACAATGGCTTACTGTCGCTTGCGAGTGACGATGATCTCGATTCCAACGATAGTCTAACGATAGTAAAAGACACAGATCCGCAATACGGTACGTTAACCCTGAATGCCGATGGTAGTTTTAGTTATGTTCATGGGGGGAGTGAGAATCATACCGATAGCTTCACTTATCATGTTGAAGACAGTGCTAATGCCAGCTCACCGGTGTACACCGTAACAATCAATATGAACGCGATTGAAGACGCACCAACGGCTGTGAATGATACGCTGACTACGCTTGAAGATGCCTCAAACTCAGTGAATGTGCTTGCTAATGATAGTGACCCTGAAAACAACATGGTTGCCTCATCGGTTACTATCAAAACTCAACCGACTAAGGGACAGTTAAGCGTTACTAATGGGGTAGTGACCTTTACGCCAACCGAGAATGAAAATGGTTCGGATTCATTTACTTATACGGTTAAAGACTCGACTCTGGCTGAATCTAATGAGGCAACGGTTAGTATAACCATTACACCTGTAAATGATTTACCAATCGCGGCTAACTTTACACCGAATATAGACGAAGACACGCCAACTTCAGCATTGCCCGTCAGAGCAAATGCAACGGATGTCGAAGATACCAACCCAACTGGTACTATTGCACTTGAGTCTCAGCCCAGTAAAGGTCAAGCGGCAATAGACTTGAATAATGGCACTATTACCTATACACCAAATGCCAATGAGACCGGGAGTGATAGCTTTACTTACTCGATTCTTGACAGTGAGGGTGGGAAGTCAAATATTGCGACTATTTCCGTCAATATTGGCGCTGTAAACGACCGACCTATAGCGGGTAATGACACGGTAACAACAAACGAAGATACCGCGACAACATTGGCAATTCTTGCAAATGACTCTGATGTTGAAGACCAAGGTTTTGATGGTTCGGATATTGCGCTTGAAGATAAAGGCGATGGTGCAGGTAACTACGACCTTGCAACCGTTACAGTTGGTTCGGATGGTGTGCTCGCGATCACTCCAAAACAAGACCAAAATGGTATATTGACCTTCACTTATACCGTAGAAGATAGTGAAGGGCTGCGTTCTGATCCGGCGACGGTTACAGTCAATATCACAGCAGTTAATGATGCGCCAGTTGCTGTTAACAATACGGCTCAATTACTTGAAGATGGCAACATTGAAATCAACGTATTGGGTAACGATACGGATGTAGATAGTCAGCTCAATGTCGCAAGTGTTGCTATTGTTAGTCAGCCTCAAGGCGGTTCACTACAAGTACTCACAACAGGTAATATTGTTTATACACCAAATGCTAATTTCTTCGGCAATGATAGCTTTACTTATACGGTACAAGATACTGAAGGGCTAGTTTCAAACGCGGCTACAGTGAATCTCACCGTGACATCAGTAAATGATGCGCCTGTTATTTCAGGAACGCCTTCAACTTCTGTCAATGAAGATGATGCATACAGCTTTACACCGACGGCGACGGATACAGATGGTGATAGTTTAACGTTTAGCGTCACAAACCTTCCAGTTTGGGCAAATTTCAACGATTTAACAGGGGCTATTACAGGAACGCCTACTGAAGGACAAGATGGCACATATAGCGGTATTGTTATTACGGTGTCAGATGGCCAAGCTGATGTATCGTTGCCTGCGTTCAGCATAGTGGTAAACGCTGTGAATGACGCTCCAGTTATCTCAGGTACGCCATCAACAAGTGTTAAACAAGACGAAGCATATAGCTTTACGCCGACGGCATCTGATGTAGATTCTCAAACATTGACGTTTGCTGTGACCAACTTACCAGCTTGGGCAAGTTTTGATACGTCCTCTGGTAATATTGCGGGGACGCCGACTAGAGAAGATGTAGGTACTTATAGCAATATTGTCGTTAGTGTAAGCGATGGTGCCTTGCAAGCAAGCTTACCTGCATTTGAAATCAATGTTGAGGCAGTTAATGCAGCGCCGATTGCAAACAATATGCAAAGAAGCGTGCTTGAAGATGGAACGACAAGCTTCTCAGCAGATGTTAGCGATCCAGATGGTGATGCATTAACAATGGAGTTAGTGTCGCAGCCACAAAATGGTGCAGTTCAAATTCAAGGCACCGTGTTTAGTTATACACCATTGCCAAACTTTAATGGTTCCGATGTATTTACTTACACTGTGTCAGACGGTGAATTTAAGTCAAATACGGCTTCAGTCACGATGACAGTAACTTCCGTAAATGATGCACCTATTGCCGTTGATGACAGTTTCACCTTCGATGCTGTGGCTTCTAATCAGTATGTACTGCCAGTCTTGAGCAACGATAGTGATCCAGATGGCGGAACGCTAAGAATTATAGGTGCAAAAGCATCGATAGGCTCTGCGTTTATTTCAAATAACACCTTGACTTACCAAGCCGTGCAAAATACACAAGGGCCAATTGTTGTCACTTATATGATTGAAGATGAAGGTAAAGCCAGAGCAAAGGCTAATGCAAGTATTACGATTAATAATACAAGCACCGGCAATGCTCCTTCAATCACTACGCCAAGTGATTTAACAGTGGATGCAACTGGGTTATTCACAAAAGTGAACCTTGGTATTGCTGTCGCTACAGATAGCTCAGGAAACCCACTGCCAGTATCATTGGTTAGAGGTACACCTATCTTTGCACCTGGTAAACATATTGTTTATTGGCAGACAACTGATAATCAAGGACAACAAGCCACTGCGAGTCAAAATCTAAACGTCAATCCTCTGATCTCGCTGCAAAAAGATAGTCGAGTTGCCGAAGATCGTAGTCATTCTGTGAAGGTGTATCTAAATGGCACAGCACCAAGTTACCCAGTAACGGTGCCTTATACTGTAACTGGTACAGCCGATAGTAGTGATCACGATTTGCAGTCGGGTGAAGTGGTAATAAACGCAGGTACTAGTGCTACCATCACCTTTAATATCTTTGCTGATGGTATAAGTGAAGATAACGAAACCATTGTGATTTCCTTGAGTGACTCAGTTAACAGAGGCGCTAAATCTACTTCAACAGTAACAATTGTTGAGCAGAATGTGGCACCGAGCTTAACGGCGGTCGTGCAGCAAAGTGGTGAAGAGCGTAGCCTAATTACCGCCTCTAATGATGTGGTTACCATAGAAGCTTTGGTTGCTGATCCTAATCCAAATGATCAAGTGAGTGTCAGTTGGCAGCCAGATGCAGTGTTAGTCAATACATCGGATGATCCATTTATCTTTGAGTTTAACCCTGAAAATGTACCTACGGGTATTTATAAAGTAGGGGTTACGGCAGAAGATAATGCTAGCCCAAGTTTGTCGACATCTCGAACCGTGTTTATTGAGGTTGTTCCGTCATTAGGGTTATTGTCCGGAGAAGATACTGATGGGGATTTAATTCCTGATGATCAAGAAGGCTATGTCGATCAGGATGGTGATGGTATTCCTGACTTCATGGATGCGATCACCGATTGTAATGTGGTGCAAGAACAAGCATTAGAATCAAATCAGTTCTTGGTGGAAGGTGACCCTGGTGTTTGCTTACGTAAAGGTGCAACTGTACCGCAGAACAATACGGGTGGCTTACAGCTGTTAGAGTCTGAGTTACCTTCAGATCCGGATGCAAATAATGCAGGTGGTTTGTTCGACTTTATTGCTACGGGGTTACCACAGCCTGGTGATGTGTATAGTATCGTTTTACCTCAGCGTAAACCAATTCCATTCAATGCGATGTATCGCAAGCTAATTGGTGGTGAGTGGCAAGACTTTGTGATTGGAGAGGGGAACGAGTTGCTTTCAACTCAAGGTGAACCTGGCTTCTGTCCACCTCCTGGAAGTAACGAATGGACTGCTGGTCTTAGCGATGGTGACTGGTGTGTGCAACTACGTATAGTTGATGGTGGTCCGAACGATGACGATGGTATTGCCAATGGGAGTATTGTCGACCCAGGTGGAGTTGCAGTACCAATTACGGATAACGCACAACCCATAGCTAACGCCGACAGTGTGACAATTGCTTCGGGGCAAACTATTGTTATTGACGTACTTGCAAACGATACGGACAGTGATAATGATGCACTCACCATAACTGGTGCAAGCGTTGATTTTGGTGTGGTTGGTATAGAAAATAATCAATTGAATTACACGCCACCAGCTGCATTTATGGGTAATGCTACTATCCAATATAGTGTCACTGATGGTCAGGGGGGATCGAGTAATAGTACCGCAACGGTTTCTATTATTGCTAATCAACCACCACAAGTTGCGAACGATACGGCAACCTCAAATGGCTCAAAAATTATCATTGATGTACTTGCAAATGATAGTGACCCTGAAGGTGGCGTGCTAAGCATTGTTTCTGCAACAGCAGGCCAAGGTTCTGTGGCCGTCAATATCGATGGTACGTTGAGCTACACACCAAAAACGGGATTTGAAGGTACAGATACAATTAACTATGTTGTTAAAGATGAGTTTGGTGCGACGGCTGAAGGCCAAGTAAATGTCACTGTAGCGGTGAAACAAGTTACATCAATAACTAACAAGTCCTCAGGGACTATGGGAGGAATGTTGATACTATTAATCAGCGCGGTGGTGATTCGCCGCAGAAAATCACTCTTACCTGCCTTTGCATTGGTAAGTAGTAGTTGTTTATTAACAACACAGGCACAGGCAAGTAATTGGGAGTTAGAGGCGACATTTGGGCAGTCAAATGCAGACAGTGAAATTAATTCTACTGAGCTAAACGTTGTCAGCTTAGATGAGGAAAGTAGCAGTTGGTCGATAGGCGCATTTTACGAATTAATACCCAATTGGCATATTGGACTTCGTTATATCGATCTTGGCCAAGGTCGCGTTGAGTTTTCGGGCTTAAGTGCTGATCCTGAACAAAGCCAAATGACTTTGGCACGAGTTGCTCCTGTCTTGCCTGAGGGTCTTGCGTTGCAGTTCAATTATTCAAAACCATTTGCAGACAAATTTGTAGGGAAGATGTTCTTGGGCGCATTTAATTGGGATTACAAGATTAACAGCGTTCGGGATGGTCAATTTTCCACTCGTTATGAAGACAGCGGTACTAGCGGTTACATAGGTGGTGGTGTTCACTATCAGTTAAGTGAATCATTATCACTTGGAGTCGATTATAGCCATTATTTCATTTCAGCAAATGATGTAAATGACCTAGCTCTTAATTTGAGCTATCGTTTTTAAGCTTAACTGCAGTTTTAGCATTGAAAAGGCCTCAACTAAATGTTGAGGCCTTTTTATATTGGCTGTCACTCGTGCCAGTTTGTTTCATGATGGAGCCATTTTGATACGAGGTAAGTCCCTTCAATAGCTTATTTGGAAATCTTCAGCTGCTTTGAATCGGAAAGTGCGGGTAAGAAGTGGGATACACATTAAAGAAAAAGCTCTCTTGCGAGAGCTTTTGGGCTATGTTTACTCTAGACTAGTTATTCGAACGAACTTTTAGAAGAGGGGTAAGTTACGCTAATAAACTAATTTAAAGTAATTTTGAATTCTTCAGATTCTTTTTCTTGAATCGCATTAATTCGACTACCGGGTTTAAACTTGCTATCAATAGTACCTTTTCGGATACGGAACAACTTAACTGTTGTCTCACACGGTTTAGTTTTATCCAGTGCTTCGTTATCAAAGCCAGTTAATTCACCCAACAGGATTTTATATTGGCCGCTAGACTCAGAGATTTCAGACTCAAAATTAACAAAATGTGAAGCGCCATTATTCGCTATACAAGTTGAGTTTAAGCTGATAAGTAACGTGGTATTTATGTCACTTTCCGGTTTCCACTCGACTAAAAGATCATCATTACGATTAAACTGTTCAGAAACAGGAGAGTAAAGTTTAATTGGAGTAGGAAGTCTAACTTTGGAGGTTAGCGTTTCATCTTCTTTATCTCGAAGAAACTCAAGAGTTAACTCAGTGTCTTTTTCGGTCGCTGTAAAATAGCCTTGATAATCGACATCAAATAAGTCGTCATCTTTTTCTAATTGCTTCTTTTCGTTTCCTAGTTCGGCAACCACACTATCACCTTCAGAAAGAATGATGTTTGCGCCGGAACTGTTGTTTAAATTGAACTCAGTAACAACTCCGGAGCCTTCACCATTTGAAGTAACACGAATATCCGCCCAAATCCCTTCTGTTTTTACTACATCTGATTGTGTTGATTCAGTTGAACAACCAATTAGTGATGCTAAAGCAATGCAGCTCGATAAAACACTGGCTCGTTTCACGAATATTTCCTTTTCTTCAATATGTGCAAAAAGAGTGTAGCGCTATTTTAATGTTTCTAGAATAGGGTTTAACAATTTATAACAATTTGTTGTGATGCAAAGTAGAAAGGGAACCTCCATGTTCCTAGATAAAAACGCTGTCATATTACTGCGTAAATATGAAGAAACAATGGAGGTATACGACTTAACTGGCGGCATTTATTGAATATCAGATAGCTTAAGCATATTTGACATCACTTCTTTACCTTCCACATTTTTAAGCCGATTGTGATTGTGGGATCTGATTGAGACCAATCAATATCGATGAACCCATAGTTCACATCATGAGTAAACCCAGACACTCGGTGCCGATTTGGGCTGACTTGTTTCCACTCTTCTGTAAGCCCCGAGCTGGTGACTTCCCAAAACGGGTAGCCTTGATGTACTACCTTCGAAATTTCACCCCAGTGTGTATCACCGCTAATCATGATAACGCCACCAAGTTTTTCGCGCGTGATGAAGTTCAGAAGGCGTGCTCTATCAGTAGGGTAGTTGGCCCAAGCTTCCCACCCAGTAAACTCGGGTAATATTTGTAGACTAGAGGCAATAATTCGAATAGCGGCAGGTTTTTTTAACTCAGACTCAAGCCATTGCCACTGTTGCTCACCCAGCATACTCGCATCTAGAACCGGGCTATACGGTTCCCTATTTTTTGGCTTACGTTTGTTGTCGTAATCTGATTTTGATACTGACGTTAACGCCGGTCGGTTCCATCTCAAGTCGGGCATAATGACGCGAATTAGCTGATTTCCTTGGCCGTATTCATACGAGGTATAAATTCCGGAGTCTCTAGTGCGTCGCAAAGAGTTTGCAGGTTCACGCCAAAAGTCTAACATGATCTTTCGTGAGGCTTCTTTTTGAGAATATTCCAAACCTGCGTCATTTTCACCGTAGTCATGGTCGTCCCAAATGGCGATAACTTGAGATTGTTGCCTTAGTTCTTGTATACCCGCGTTTGCGTTAAGCTTTTCATATTTCTTCTTAAGCACATCCATATCCGTGGTGTCACCATAGATATTGTCTCCGAGAAAGATAAATAGCTCTGGGTTCTCTTTATTAATTGCCGCTAATATAGGTATAGGCTTATCTTGATGAGAACATGAACCAAAGAGAATTGTTGACAAAGGGGCTTGCTTGTTTGCATACACGTTCATTGCAACAAACGCCATTAAAGGAAATAACATTAGGCAAGTGAAACGCTTGCGCTCAGAGAGTTTAGGTCGTTTTAGTTTGGTCATTGCGCTATGCCTTCAAGCGGTGGTGCTATCTTGGGGTTAAAGGTAGAAGGACTTTGCCCAAGTAATTGAAGTGCAGTCGCGGTAACTTGCGACAAGGTTTGCTCTTGCTTTGGGATCACTAATCCTTTGGCTTTTATCTTGGGTCCGATTGCTGCAAACCAAACTTGCTCAGAACCTACGATCCCCGCAGGCTGCTTCTCAAGCATGCTGGGGTAGTTCTTTTCAATCGCTGCTTTTGATGAATGATGTCTCCAATCCTCACGATCCATGCCTCGGCCGTGATCGGTAGTAATGAGTAGGTAGGTGTTGTTTTTGTATTGCGGAATTGCTTGTAAGGTTTGCCATAAGTCGGCCAATATTTTATCAGCACGGTGAATACTTTTGATGTACTCGTCGTAGTTTCCACCGTGCGCATAATCGTCTGGCTCGCCCAGTGCTAGCATCATCACTCTTGGTTTTTGGGTTTGAAGATAGGCTTTTGCATATTGATACGTAAAGGCATCTAAGCGCACAGAGGACCAAGGGCTCGGAACTTGCTCTTGTAATTCATTTAAAAATAGCAGCTTGGGATTAGTTGTGTGTTTTGCAATTTCAAATCCAGCGTTTATGTGCAATTTGCTCCTTTCACGATTAAAAATCGCAGGGAACACGTCCCAGCTACCAAACACGGCAAGATTTGGCTCGAAACTAGGCTGAGATTGCAGCCATTCTAGAAACGATATATTTGGGTTCGGGTTTTTGTCATTAGAGTCAATATTGGGATCGGCAATACCAGTAATTACTTCGTTGTAACCCGGGTATGAAAAATACCATGGATTGGAAACTCGCATTGTTGAGTTTTGTTTTCTATCGCCGAGAATGACGCCATTTTCGACCACGTATTGCCATAAGAATGGCATTAGCTTTTCACGGCTTTGTTGAGCGTTGTGTCCTTGAAAAAGTGTATTTAGCGCTTTTGGATCGCTTGTTGATTCTTTATCGGTAACTAACTGATTATCCAATCCGTAAAAAACTTCTTGCCATCTAACACCATCTATTGTAACCAGAATAAGGTTCGGATCACTTTGCTTTGCTTGAGTAAATACACTAAAAGTGAGTATGAATAACCACATTGCACGCTTCATTTTATCTCCCAATCCACATTAGGGCGTATCGGTGTTAAAAGAGCACCGAAGTGCCCTTATTTACTTGGCTTTATTATTAAAAAGTGAGCTTAAAGTTCACAGCAGCGGTGCGTGGAGCACCTATCCATGCAGATTGACCAGCAATACCACCCATATAACTTTCATCGGTTAGGTTATTGATAGTTAACCTTAGCTCCATATTTTCAACACCAGATAGTGGTGAATCAATCGCAACACCGGCATAAAAATCTGAAGTCATATAGCTATCGACTCTTTGAGTATTCTTTGCATCTATGTAACGTTCGCCCACCCATTTCGTTGAAAGACCCACGAAATATGGCCCCTCAGCCCAATCAATAGAAATAACGGCTAAATCTTCTGCGGAGCCAAATACTGTGTTACCCGCCGGGAAGTCATTCAAACCACCCGTGTAGATGGAGTCGTTATATGTATATGATGCATAAATACCCCAGCTGTTGGTTACATACCAAGTTGCAGAAGCTTCAAAACCGTTCGACTCGATACCGCCAACATTCACGTATGAACCATTTGTGCCAATCAGATAATCAATACCATCTGGTGAATCTGGAGCTATAAAACTAATTCGGTTATCAAACGTTACATCATAATAGGTCAGGCTGGCATTAAATTCGGTAGATGAATACCTAAAACCTAAATCAATGTTTTCAGCAGTTTCAGGCTCGATTTGTTCAAGTGCAGAGGCTTCGCGTTCTAGTACGTTGTCTTTTATAGCTGCAAAGTTTTCGGCATAGCCTGCAAATAATTCTAGGCCTTCAATTGGCATGGGGGCGACGATCCCTGCGCTTAGTAATGCGTCAGAGTCTGAGTCTAGCGCCACTTTTTGACCACTAAACTTGTCGACACCTTCTAACTCGACCAAGAATTTCTTAGCGCCAACACGCAGTCGAGCTAGGCCAAAGTCTAATTCATCCTCAATGTAGAGCATGGTTGTATCGACATTAAACTCACGGCTATATTGGATCCAATATGGCGTATGATCAAAATTAGCAGAGACTCGAGCATCAATACGCTTGTGCCAATCTCGCCATTCTTCACGTTGGTAGTCTTCATACCAAAACCCTGCGCGAATGGTGTTATCCATATCGGCAATTTTGCCGTAGAAAGTAAAATCAGCATTGATCCCGAGACGGTCTTTACCGTAGTGCGTATGTCGGTAAGAGCCTACCGGAATGGCGCCTGCACCATAACATGCTGGGTCATACTCTTCGTCAGCACCACCGTATGGGAAAGTCAGGCTTGAGGTACATTTTGCATTTGGTTTTAGTGCTTTACCTTCGCTATCAACGAAGTAAATGCGTCCGATAGGACTACCGCCAGTATAAGGCGCAGTACCTGTTACTTCTGAATGAGGCTGATTTAATCCGTCGTTGTTGATATCAACTAAATAGGGAGGAACCCAATCACCACGACCTTCATTGGTGTGATAGTAGACATTACTCGTTAGTGCCCAATTAGTTTGTTCATAGGTTGCTTCTATGTAGCCGAAAATGTTTTCGCGGTGCGTACGCCAGCCATTGCGGTATACTTGGTCTATATGTGGAATGCCGGTGATAGTATCCGTTAGTCTATCCCATGCTGGATCTGCTTCAAATTGTTCTTGGCTTACACGTTGGTAGTTTGCTTCAACCACATCGTCATAAGATGCATAAGCTTTTACCGTCAGCGGGCCTTTTTGGTGTTTTATTTTAGCGGCTAAATGGTCGCGTTCATTATTCGCGACTTGTTGGATCCAGTCTGAGTTGCTTGAGCTAGAAACGCTGATCCAAGCATAGGTATTCTCAATTATTTCACCGGTTTCATAACGAGCGAAGTACTTTTGCGCTTCAAAGTCACCACTGGTGATAGACAGCGTTAAACCTTTCTTTTCAGTGGGGTCAATGGTAGTGAAGTTAAGTGTACCACCTAATGCCTCATTGGAGCGTGAGGCAATATCAGCGGTACCTTGAGATACTTGCACTGCACCCAAGTTTTCAGTATCAATGTAGCGGTTTGCTTTCGCACCACCACCATAGTTTGAATTACCATTGGCAATGCCATCAACCGTAATACCGATTTGCTGCTCGTCTAAACTCAGCTGAAAGCCACGAATAGAAACGGTGGTTGACCAGTCGTCAGAACCAAAAGTATCCCCTTCGTTGATGAGTACACCAGGTAAATTATCGATAACAGCCAAAGCCGATGTCATAGCAGACTGTTGCTTGCTCATTTCGTCACTTGTTGCGTTATTTGCAAAGGAAACACTTTGTCCAACAACCGTAACTTCTTCAATGACTTTATCGTCTTTAGTCTTGTCATCGTTAGCATAGGCGTTAATTGCTAGGGTGGATAGTAGTGCGGTAGTGATCAGATTTAGCTTGCGCTGCGTTTTCATAATTGTTCCAACTTCTAGGTTAATTGTGATCGCTGAAAGAGTCGGCGCAAGTATGGGGAGCTTTTATGACAATTCAGGCCATTTTTATTGAACGTTCAATTAATAAAAGTTTAAAGAATTAAGACACAGGAAGAATTAAGACACAGGGCATATTTGTATTTTATTCGTGGGACGTAAAATCTACATTTGAGAGTGGCTCTGAATAGCAAGCAAAGGAAAAGCGGAGTTATTCACAACGAATAACTCGAGGATTAGTTGGGAACTAAATTAATTGGGCATTAGGAGCCGCCGAGTAAATCCAGCAGATTTTTCCCGATCTTAGCGTTGCCGAAATGCGCTGATATTCATCCACTTCGTACCCATCTGCATGAGCTAATTCAGCTTCCGTGATTAAAAATACAGTGCCCTCTACCTTATCCTCTGCATCACCTGTCGTGATTAAAATGGGATGAATGTCCTTTTGGCTACTGGCAATAACAGCGGGATCTGTTATTTTAACTTGGCCAATTTTAAATCCACAAAGTACCGCTTTTTCGCCTTCTAATCGTCTGCCGAATGTATCAAGTTGCACTTGCTCCTGCTGCAGTGTGCCGTACGAAAATAATGCTTGCATCACTTAATTCTAATCCGTTGCTCTCCTGTAAGTTTTAAGTCTAAGCTGCGACATTTTCATGGTCAATCAAGATCTTGCGGTCTACCCATATCGGACTGGCTATAATCGCATACGCCCTTAGGGTAAATTTGTTTAAGTGTGGTGAGTTGTGTTGAGATATCTACATCCCCGTAGATCCCTTGCGCGAGCGCCGCTTCAATCGAAATTTTATGACACTTAAATATATCACCAGCCCAGTTTGCACCAGCTTGAATTCTGCTGGTAGAAAACATTGGATATCTGGCGGTACAAGTTCCTTGCGGCTGGTTATTCCAGATACCATTAAACACTGCGTTGCCGCTGGCGATGACTTTACCTTGTTCGTCGAAACACGTATCAGCAAGTGTCTTCGGTTTTGCGTCTGTAACGGATAAATTCGGCTGCGCTTTGAGGTTGAGTAACCATTCATCCATTTTTTCAAATGCGAGTTGAGTTGGATTAAACGCTTGATGTGCAACCCAAATCACTTGATTCTCTGGGGTTGAATCAGCGGCGGACATTCTCAATCGAGTATAAAATGAAGCAGACATATGATGCATATCTAACTCGTTCTCAAGATAATGTCTGGCATCAATAATAGGGATATCAACCTTGCCAATAAATACCTGTCCAGAGCGATACGCTTTTTCCATCGCCGCAAGGTTGCCACTGTGCCTTGGTGCTATACCATTGTCATCTGGCGTGGTGATATTATGATTGCCCCAAAGAGTGAGCCAAATAGGTACTTTGTGGCCAAACGGTAATACAATTTCTTCTTGTTGCATTTGGTTTTGGGGCTTCCATCCGCCTATTTTTTTGTTGAGATCAATAAATTCAGCCATCGTGATCTGCTGAGCCTTTAATGCTTCTAGTCCATATTGAACGCCTTCGTTATCCCAAGTGCTTAATCCTAAGCCTGATTGATCCGTGCCAAATACGTTGGCCATGTCTTGCCAGTAACTCCAGTTTGTTCTCTCTACTACCTCATCCTCAAAAAAGGCCCTTAAAAACCCTTGCCTCGGATTATTAATAAAAGTAGATAATCCAAAGTAACCATTGATGCATTCACTATTGCCGTCAGGAAAGGAGGGCACAAACCCGGACATTAATTGGTTGAGTGGTTGTAAAAAACCAGCTCGTTGCGGAAAGTCGTTGATTGCATTCATGCCTTCAATATGGCGGCGGCGGGTCCAATCACGCCATGCTTTTCTGTCATTAGCTCTAAAAGTAAAGTAGTTATTTAGTAAATCACAATCTAACGCGTAAGTGGTTTGGGTGATCATATCAGGGTAACTATAAAGTGGAATAAGGCCATCTAAGATCCCTTGGCTATTTTGTGCAATCAAATATTGTGCGAGTCCACCGCCAGAGCCGCCAATTCCGACCGTATAGAGCGGCTCTCCGTACAAACTCGTGAATTGCTTTTTCACCCGTCTTGCGGTGTCTTCGGCCAATAACATGTTGTAGGTGTAGCTAGTTTTATTGCCACTAGAGCTTATAACAGCGTAGCCAAGCTTTAACTGCTCAAGCTGTCTATCTATCACACGCTCTGGTTTTTGCCTGCCTTGTCTAAAGCCAATCCCAGAACCACCATTAAATTGGTAGATAAGTCGGTTATTCCATTGAGACTTAGCCTGTCTATCACCCATTTCGTCAACTGTGATTGGCATTACTATGGTGTAAATGAAGCGATTTATGGTGCCTTGCTCAACGCGTAACAGTAAGTTTGTGTCTATCGTTTTATTTCCCTTGTCTAACGGCTTGATTTGATTGTCAGAGGTTATCGCAAAGTAGCGTAACCGCGTTTTTGCCATGCAATCCTTACTAAAACCAAGTATCTGGTTTGATTGCTCATCCATCACCGGCACACCGAGCCCCGCGTGGTTGTCTATCTCTGGTTGACCAAGGTCTGAGTCTAGGGTCATACAGTAAAAAGGATATTGGTTAGGGCCAGAGTATAGGCTGGTATTAGGACCAATATCTCCTATCGAAATCGGAAATACGAAGGTATCGACGGGCCTGTTAACTTTTGAAATATGCGGATAAAACTCAAGAATAGGATTGCTTTCGCTGTTTGCTATTTTTTCTACACTGTGTATTTCTTCTTGCGCACTCGTTAGCCAAAACCAATAACCACAAGCGCCAAGAACAATCAAAGATAATACTGCGGTGAGCCAAGAAAATAAGGATTTCATATGAGCTCCTTCGAGTGCGAGGCAAATGGATAAACGGATATTATAAGTGTAGAACTAGATCATCCTAGTGTGGTTATTTGTTTGTTATTTGAACATGAAATTATTGCGTTAGGAATTAAAAATCATCGCCTAAGTATTTAATCTCAATAGTCTTAATTGTTTTATCCGGAACCTTTTCTAAGAGCGATTCGATACGCTTCGCCATCGCTTGGTTAGCGATGTTGTATCCCATAAATTGCTGCTCAGCATGAAAAGGACGCGGTAGAAAAGTGACTTCGAGTTGATGGCGGCGGATCATCTCTAAAGCCCACACTTTATCGACTAAAATGGCATCAACTCTGTTGTTATTGAGTACGCTAAAAAACTTTTTGCCGTCATCATGGTTTTGCTCATAAAACGAACGTCTTACAATGGCTGCGTTGATTTTTTTCAGCCCTTGTACAGCCGCTTCCGGGTAGCTGTAATCCTCTGAGATCATGACTCTTGGGGCGGCAAGTTGATAAAAGTCATCAGGGTTGCTGAAGCGACCTTGTTTTACCGCAAGAGAAAGCAGCCAGGTGGTGAATGACACATCGATAATTGGAAAGCCATCGGCCTCATCCACATGTAAGGTAAAATCAAATGTACCATCGGCAACGCCTGCTAAACAGCGACGGTAAGGAAGTTCATGAAATGTGACTCGATAGGGAGTACCTATAAGTGCTGATTTAATTATATCAACCTCTATGCCCCGAACTTGTTTTTGCTCGTTAACAAAGCTGTAAGGCCACCACCGTTCAAAGCAAATGTGTACCGCCCGACTATCCGTTTTTGCCTGAGTACAAATACTGGAGAGAGTTAGTAGCAAAATAAAAATAATGCGCATCGGCAAGTTTGTCCTAAATTACCTTCTCTAAGCGTAATGATAGATTGGAAAAAGCGCAACAAAAGAACATATTATGACTGTTTTACGTTTATACATAAATCAATTCAATGTGGCCGCTATTAGCTGACCGTTGCATCCAGAAGTATCAGGCTATTCGTTATATCTTATCTGTAATAAAAATGATTATCATATCAATTGTATTTTGTGTTGCTGAAAATAAAACATTCGCTATAATCTTAACCTCACCTTAATCCTCAATCTAACTGTAAAACGGAGTTTTACCTTGTTAAGTGTGTTTTTTGTCGCTCTTCTGAGCCTTGCAATTACGTTAATTTACTGCACAAACAAGCATCAGCGCTTGTTAAAGCGACCACTGCCAAACAATGCTAGAACTGCTGGCTACATTCTTCTGGCAATTACATTCATTTTTGCAATACAAATTTTCACTGGTGCTGCGGTCGTATTTAGTTGGCTTATCGGTGTCATGGTACTTACCGCGCTTATTCCCTTCACCATTTTAATACTTTTTAGGAAATCACAATGAGCAGGTTGTCACATGCTGATAAAATCCAGCCTGACTGGTGGGGGAAGACACTTGCAGGTGTCATACTTGGCTTGGCACTAAGCTTTGGGATCGTTGGTCTTTTCGCTTGGGTGGGCAGTGATGGTTTGATGGAGACGTTAACTCCTGCGAGACAAAGTTGGCGGACTCAATTTAGTATGTGGATGATTTCTCCTATCTGGTTGCTCATTTTGAGTTTTGTTTTTATGTTCAAAAACTCAAAACAAGCAGTACTTTGGCTTGGCGGCGCTAATTTAGTTGTTTACGTTATTTTATTTGTTGTAAGAGGGATGGCATGAAGATCCGCGCCGATATATTAAGGATTTATCAAAGTGTACATACTTGGACGGGATTAACGACCGGTCTACTGCTGTTTATCGGTTTCTTTGCTGGCGCTATCACCATGTTTGCAGGTAGCATCGACAAGTGGGCAACGCCTCCTTCTCACCATTTGCCTCAAGTCGATGCCAGCCAATATGATGCGCTTATCCACCGTGTATTTAAACAACATCCTGAAGCTCTAAGTGGTATCAATATTAGTTTCGAAGCAGACAATTCTCCAGTTAATTGGTATGAGCAAGGTGGCGCTCGGGGCTTGAGCCTTGATAAAACGCTCTGGCACGGCACTTTAAATGAAGCAGGGGAGCTTGATGCGCATACCAGCTATATTAATGAACTATCATCACTAGTGGATTATCTTCACCGCAGTGCAGGCATTGCGGGGGAAATTGGCCATGATCAGGCAGGGGTTTATGTACTCGGTATTGCGGCAATTTTGTATTTTATTGCGCTTGTTTCGGGCGTTATTTTCTTATTGCCGAGCTTAGTAAAAAGCTTTTTTGCCCTAAGAGATAAAAAAGGCGCGAGCCGTTTTTGGCTTGATACTCATAACCTAATTGGGATCACTAGCTTACCGTTTCATATTATTATCGCCATCACTGTGATTGTATTCGCATTCCACGATATTTTGTACGATGGGTTAGGTAAATTATATGGAGATAAACCTCTTTTTTCACGTCAAGCCCCCTCAGCCGTTGAATACAAGGTTGAAAACTTGCCAAGTCTCGACGTAATTTTGAAAAAAGCGAAAGACTACGCACCTGACTACCAAGTCAAAGGTATAACCCTGAGTCGATTAAATAGCGCCATGCCTTCTGCGTCAATTCAACTGTTAAGTGATAAACACTTGATGCGTGGACCTAAAACTGACTATTTGTTTATGAACCCTTACACATTTGAAGTATCGGCAAGCAGTGTTGCAGATGATGCGCAAGGGGTATGGGGGGCGGTAGTGACCACGTTATTCGGTCTTCACTTCGGGAGTTACGGTGGTGAGTTTGGTCGTTGGGCTTATTTTATTATGGGTATTTTAGGCGCAGTGCTGTTTTATACGGGTAACTTATTGTGGCTTGAGAAGCGCCGTAAGCAAAAGCAGCCGGAGCAGTCAAAATCAACCCGAGTGATGGGTAAATTGACTATTGGCGTGGCAATGGGCTCATTACTTGGTGTAGCTGCCGCGTTTGCTGTAACAAAATGGGCCGCCTTGACCACAATAAACATCAATGTTGTGTATATGTGGGTCTATTATCTGTGTTTTGGTTTTACCTTGATTGCAGCGTTCGCTATCGGTATGAGTAAAACGGCAATTTGGTCACAAAAGGCGATTGCCATTTTGTGCTTCTCGTTGCCACTGACTTCAGTCATTGCGTTTGCAATCCCAAGTCTAGGTATTTGGCCTGCGACAGCTTGGTCTTCTATTGGTTTAGAGTTAACTGCTATGATCCTAGGTTTTATTTTTTGGCGAATGGCAGATAAGACAAAGCATAGGGCTTACTATGGCGAAGCCAATAGCATTTGGTTTATTGGTCAGCATAAAACAGAATGTGAATTACAAACGCAGTCTGTATAAAAACACGTAGAAAGGGGCTGGTAGCTCCTTTTTACTTACAAAGTGCCATCTATTTTTTCAAATCTGTTATCCTACTCGTTTTGCAATTCTCTACGGAAAAATTATGGAGCTTACAGCCTGGTTAAGCCTTGCTGCTATTTGTGCTTTTGGTGCGATGTCACCAGGCCCAAGTTTAGCGGTTGTCTTGCGTTATAGCCTATTTCATAGTGCCAAACACGGTATTGTCGCAAGCCTTGCGCATGGTTTGGGAGTTGGAATTTATGCCAGTCTAGCAATTTTAGGGTTGTCAGGGCTTATTCATCAATTTCCGATTGTATACCAATTTTTGGTTTACGGTGGTGCCGCCTACTTGGCATGGATGGGGATAAAAATCCTAATGAGTAAGAGCCAAGGGTTAGCGGTATCACAGTCTCAAGTGGCAACGTCGTATGCCAAAGCTGCGCAGGATGGTTTTGCAATTGCATTTTTGAATCCGAAGTTAGCTATTTTCTTCGTTGCGCTCTTTTCGCAGTTTATCGACCCAGAAAAGATGACATTAACGGTAGGTTTTATCATGTGTATCACCGTGCTAACGATAGATGCGTTGTGGTATTTTATTGTCTCAATTTTGAGTGCTTCAGCAAGAGATAAATTCGATTTAACGGCTAAGCGAGCTGTGATTGATAAAATTCTTGGCTGTGCCTTTTTACTGCTCGCCATACGAGTGATTTACCAATCCTTGTAGCCATCGTAAGCACTTCTTGGTAGGCGCTCTATCTTTGCGTCCATCAGGAATGATCGCATAATATGCATAGGGAGCGGGGATCGCCAGTTCGCGCTTATCAAGCTGAACTAATCTAACCCCTTGCGCTGTATGTAGTTATGAAGAATAAATGCTTTGAGTTTTTCGTTATCGGTTTTATTCATTGCAAAGGATACGGCGAGCTCCAGTGGGCTTGTCACCTTTATCGAGTGGACGTTTGCAAACAGTGGAATCGGGTCGGCAAGATATAATTTAGCTATCCGACTGATCACATTAATTTGGATTGCATTTGCTTGGTAGGGAAAAGTATTAATCAGTCCACCGGATTGGGATATGGAGACCATGTTAAACGGCATCATTTGAGGGGACAATCTAAACCTGACCGGCGTTGATGGGCAGGTACGCCAGCTACGTGGTGCACTAGAGTTAGCGGCTTCCACGATATTAGGTGCTTCTAAGTTGTTGTCTAAAATCTCCATCAATGCCGATAGGTCGCTAAGTGGAAACTCGACCTGCTCGTTGGCATTTTTGGCAACGAGACTAAACTGAGAACTATTTGAAATACTCGCAAGTAACTTTTTAATCTCGCTGTGCGTTTGCTGCTTTTGATCCCTAGCTTCCGGCAATAGCGAACCTGCAACGCGATTACCGGCTAGGGTTCGGTTAATGAATTGTAATTCTTCCTTCGTCAATTTCATGATTAAGCACATCCATTGGGTGGTTGATATTTATACAGCAAGGTTTATACCAAATTCCGCTTTGATTGCTACTGCGGCGTTTCTTTTTTAAGTACGGGCTTTGCAATTTGTTCAGCAGTAGACTTGTTGCCATTTAGCCTTCAAATAGGGCAATCTAACGTACCTAAGCGGCAATGAATTGCCCATGAAGCTGTACGTGTTATTTAAGAAAATGAAATATTTCCGTGTTCAGTGGCTATTGATATCAATTCATCGGCTGATTGTTGAAAATATTTATTTGGAATAATGCTTGCAAAGGTCTAGCACCGAGATTGTTTTTTAGACTTGCCCAATGCCAACGTTTTTAACTGGACATCAAGTATCGCTCATTGAGCCTACTTCACTGAACTTTTCACCTGTAGAGCGAGAGAAATTAGTGATCCCGAGCGTTCATAGTCAGCTTACAGCAAATGACAATCACCTTGCTGGCGGCGGTCGTGCTCACACCTTTAAACAAAACTTTATGAATGCCATGAGCAATGGCTCGTCTGGTGAAACGTCGCAACATGACAAAAGTGAAGCATTACTGCAGTTCCAATTTGCGGATCACGAAGTTCTATTCGACCTTACAAGCATCGCCTCTCATGATGAGGCTGCTTACGAAAAGCTCCGAGCGTTGCTGGCTGATATGATGACAGGGCCTGTAAAGGTTGATATCAGTAGTAAAGATCAAGCGCAGCAATTACTGTTTAAAAATTTAGAGCTAGATTTCTTAGCGTACAAGGAGCTCTCTGAGCGGCTGGAAATGTTAGCAAAGCTTGACCATGAAACTGAAAGTCAAAAAGCATTGGTGCAGCAAGATAGAGATCGCATTCGTGCAGTAATTGCAAGTTTACATGCACGCCTAGAAAAGGGCCAAGAGGCGTTACTTGGTGGAACAACATTAAAAGCGTTGGATGTAAATCGCAAAGATTTTGAGCTTGAATTAGATAGCCTCTTTACCTGTGTTGGCTTTGATTCGGATATGCCAGTAACTGGCGCGACTTGATTGCCGTGATCATTATTGTTTGCTGGGATTTGCACTTTTTACCAGGTATAAAATGTAGTAGCCCATACCCGAAACTCACCGTTTAAAAAGAACGGGGCGAGACTTTACCTGACATGCGCTTTGTGGAACAAAAGACGGCCGTCAACGTTACTTTTGTTCTACAAAGCGCACGTTCCACTAACTCATTTATGCCCCAAAATGAGCTAGAAAATTTTGCTCAAAGGGCTTACAACACCGTTTGCGCCTTGCTGTAAAACATGGGTATAAATCTGAGTGGTTTTAACGTCTGAATGGCCTAACTGAGCTTGTACTGTTCTAATATCTGCCCCACTTTGTAACAGGTGTGTAGCAAAAGAGTGGCGAAAAGTGTGGGGTGTTATAGGTTTTGTTATTTGTGCTTTTTTGGCTGCCTCTTTAACCGCTTTACGTACTCCTGTTTGATGAAAATGATGTCGGCGGATCTCCCCAGTTTCAGGATCTGCACTTAACTTATATGAGGGAAATAGATACTGCCAAGCAATTGACTTATTGGCGCTAGGATATTTTCTTGCTAGTGCGTTTGGCATCCAAACACCTGCATATCGTTCATTCTGGGAATCTAATTTTAAGTATTCATCAGCCTGAGCAATTTGATTTCTTAGCAAAGGTATAAGTTCTGTGGCGAGAGTAACCACCCGATGTTTATTCCCTTTTCCATTCCAGATCCGGATGCACTTGTAGTCAAAGTCAATGTCCTGAACTCGTAGTTGAACAGCTTCCATTACACGTAAGCCGCTACCATACATTAAGCCTGAAATTAAATAATATCGTTTACTTAAAAACGACATGAGACGTTTAACCTCCTCGGGGGTCATAACAATTGGCAACTTAGATTGGCGCTTGCTTCTGATAAACGTTAGATTGGGGCACAAATCCTGTTTAATTATTTGCTTATACAGAAAAGATAATGCATTTAACGCTGTCGCTTGTGTTTTAGGCGACACATTACGTTTAAGCACGAGGTAGTCGAGATATTCGACAACCTCGTTATCGCCCATTGAAGCCGGGTGACGCTTATCATGAAAATGAATATAGGAAGAAATCCACTTAAGATATGTATCAACTGTTCTGAGCGAATATTGCTTAGTCAGCATAAACTCTGCGATGTGGTTTAGAAATGGTGAACGAGTTCTCATTGAATTAGCTCTAAAAAGAAACTGTATTTATATACAGTGTTGGCGTATTTCTCCTATAGTCAAGAAAACGACCCACTGGGTCGTTTTCATCCTTTTCATAATGATGAAAAATATATCTGTAGCAACAAGTTAGTTATTGTGATAGAACTGGTACAATGAGAATAATGCCCCATGACTCGGTAGATAAACGACCCATTGGGTCGATATTAAATTGTTGAACTAAGCCGCTACGCGGAGATCCTACTCTCACCAACTGAGCCACACTTACCTTGAGGTTATCCCATAACTTGGAGGTAAGTCATGAACCCACTCATAGAACAAGTCAAAACAG
>NZ_JAKGBF010000016.1:0-102834 GCF_021530695.1 Pseudoalteromonas sp. OF5H-5 | reverse complement strand
AAATGCATTCGGGTCGATAAACGCGGTTATATAAACGAAGCACAAGTCATTCTCACTCGATTAAATATAGAACCAGAGAACTGGATAAAACTCACCACGCAATTTTCACAGGTATTCCACGGTGCAGCTGGTCGAGAGCGGACAATAACCGCTTACTGTGAAACACTGCAAAAAAGACGGCGGGCAAACCTAACAAACTGCGAGCGTTTGTTGGCTTAGCAGAGCAAGCTTTTCAACTCTAGAATTTCTTACTGTTGTATTTACAGCGCCTTGTCGTGCGCGATAAACCTGTTTTGTTGAATAGATACGCCTGAGCGCTAAAAATTAGCCTATCTATAAACGTTTTTGACCAAAGTGGTTGAAGTATTTTTATACTTTTTTACTTCACTTCCTCAGCTTGGATATTAATAGTGATGGATGTCACTTATTTCTTTTATCTATTTATTAGCTTTTCATTGGCCAACTCAATCTGACCACTATTTTTAACCTCAGATGCAGCCTAAATTTGATAAGTCTTTAACTGGCTTTTTAAAGCCTTCAACTTTGCTTCTAGATCACCGTAGATATCCGCATCCTCATTAAAAAAAATAGTGTTACGCGTTAAATAGTCCACCGCGCCTTTGGATTGCCTGACGAGTTCTGAGCTAGCAATAGAGTTTGAATCCAGCTTCTCTTTGAGAAGGGATGCAAAACAGCTCGCTACCTCAGAAGCGTCGAATGGTTCATGATCTGTGTTCATTAGGAAGTCAATGAAGAAGTAAAAGTACTTATTAAATAACACATTAGGCATAACTCTTAGTTCATTTGCCCTTTCAATTACGCTGCGAGAAAATGCTGCTGAAATAGACTCGTTAGACTGGTTAAAAAACGTATTTTTGGCATAAGCTAAATCGGGATCACAGCCATAACCTGAAAGCTGCTCTTGCCAGATACTTTCGATTGATTGTGTTTCTGTATTATTCATAAAACCTCTTAATAAAAAGAGTAGAAAGCCTACTCCTGCAGCAATTGATAATTAAGGCTAGTCAAACATGCAGCCGATTTATAGTGATGGGTGTCATTGATTTATTCTTATTGATTTATTCTTTCTTGTTTTCTGTTTTTGATGCAAATAGTAGTGGGTGTCACTTGTTTTTCACTTGTTTTTCATCACTTGTTTTTCAACTTGTTTTTCATAGGCAAGGCATTCAATGCCGCGTGGGCGTATTCTACTTTTTGGGTGACTAGGTTCGAAACTCATTAGGGGCGCTGAAATTCAGTTAAGCCCGAATATATGTCAGAGCAGCACCTTATTTAGGGTGACTCAAAGTGACTGTTTATCAATACATACAAATAGTAAATGAGAGATAAATAAAAGAAGCAACAAGGCTGTTAAAACAACCTTGTTGGATGAGTATTACTTGACTGCAGCTGAGCGTCCATATATGTCACTTATTTTTCCTACTTGTTTTTCTTGTTTTTACTTTCACTTTTTTACTTGTTTTTTGCTTTGGCTATTAAACTTGAGTTTATTGTCTTTCAGCTGTTCCACCTGGAAAATGTTTTTTGCCAAGTCGATAGCAATTAAATTAGACTGTGTCATGTATGGACTCCTTATTTGGTAAAAGTGTTTTGCAATATCTTTATACCGTACTCTCCCGATAAGGGGGAGGAGTCCATACATCTCCTAAGTTAATCCAGTTTGCCAAATTAGTGACTCAGATACAGAGCAAACTGGTCGTGAATAACTAATGCCATCAATAGACCTCTAGTACGAACGTTTCCTTTCACTTATTTTGATTGTAATCCTGATGTTTACATTCTGCTTTTAACGCTATGCCTTGTTATCTACCCGCCTATCGTTATTTAACCTGAGGCTATTTAACAACACGGCGAAATTGCTTAAGCGGAGTAAATACTGTACTCTTGCCCGCCGCCCAATACAGAGTACAAAATCATGAGCTTTAGCCACCTAGGTTTAGCCCCAGAAATAAATCAAGCCGTTGTCGAACAAGGTTACGACAAACCGACTCCCATTCAAGAACAAGCCATTCCTGCCATTTTAGAAGGTAGAGACGTGATGGCTGCAGCGCAAACGGGAACGGGCAAAACAGCGGGCTTTACATTACCTTTGTTGCAAAAGCTGATTGCCGGTACTAAACCACGTGCGAATAATGTACGCGCGTTAATTCTAACACCAACCAGAGAGCTTGCTGACCAAGTATGGCAAAGTGTTGCGCTTTACAGTAAACACCTGCCTATCAGCTCTGAAGTCGTTTACGGCGGTGTGAAGATCAATCCGCAAATGATGAAGCTGCGTAAAGGCATTGATGTTTTAGTGGCAACACCTGGGCGATTACTCGACCTTTACCAGCAGAATGCTGTCAAATTTGATGACCTTGAAGTACTGGTATTGGATGAAGCCGACCGTATGCTAGATATGGGCTTTATTCACGATATCAAACGCATCATCAAAGTATTGCCAAGCCGCAGACAAAACTTGATGTTCTCTGCAACATTCTCTGAAGAGATTAGAGCCTTGGCGAAAGGGCTAATTCATGATCCGGTAGAGATTTCTGTGGCACCAGCAAACAGCACCGCAAAAAGCGTGACTCAGTGGGTGTACCCGGTAGACAAAAGTAAACGCACCAACTTACTCAAGCATTTAGTGCAAACGCATAATTGGCAACAAGTGTTGGTATTCACCCGCACAAAACACGGTGCCAACCGCTTGGTAAAGGATCTAGAAAAAGACAAGATCAATGCCGCAGCAATCCATGGTAATAAAAGCCAAAGCGCTCGCATGAAAGCCCTTGCTGGCTTTAAAAATGGTGAAGTGCGTGTACTTGTTGCCACTGATATTGTAGCAAGGGGCTTGGATATTCAAGAGCTGCCTCATGTCGTGAACTTTGACCTGCCAAATGTTTACGAAGATTATGTTCACCGTATCGGCAGAACAGGCCGCGCTGGTGCGACAGGTGAAGCTATCTCGTTTGTTACCCAAGAGACCGCAAGCGACTTATTTGGCATTGAACGATTAATTCAACAGCTGGTGCCACGTAAAGTGGAGCCAGGGTTTGAGCCGCAACTTGCCGTACCTGAGTCAAAATTAGATACACGCCCAATCAAGCCGAAAAAGCCAAAGAAACCTAAAAAGCCAAAGGCGACAGACGCTGAGCAAACACCTTCCGCTCAGCCGAAAAACAAACCTAAGCAAAATTCAGGTCCTCGCAACAATAAGCCAAGTAGCAACGGTAAACCTGCTGGTAATAACAATGGCAACCGTAGACGCCGTCCATCATCGTCTGCAAACAAGCCAAAGAGCCAACACGCTGGAGAAAAGCGTACACCACGTCAGAAGCCCACTTCTGGCAATTAATGGTGTAAGTAGGTGTAATAGCATTTGCAACTCCTTCTCCTAAGCTAAAAGGGCTGTTAATCGTAACAGCTTTTTTAGTCAAAGGAGCTAGACAATGAATATCTTGAAATTGATACTGTTCACATTGTTTGGTAGTACATTTTTAGCGCACGCTGGTACGCAATATGTGACCCAAGCTGCGAGCAATATCACAGAAACCTCCGCTCAATTAAACGGCTATTCCGCCTCTACTATTGGTTTAAGTGGAGAAACGTTTGATTATGGCCCAACTACTAATTACGGCTACAGCGTACTCGCAACACCGGGTGGTGTGAATGGCCCGGTTAGCGCACAAATAGCGAACCTAGATTGCGGCAGCGAATATCATTTTCGTTTTCGAGGAGATCCAAAGCCACCTCGCACCACCATTCAAGGGGAAGACTTAACCTTCACTACAGCCCCATGTGGCCCGACGATTTTTACTAATGTGTCGTTTGAAACCGGCGGACAATACTACTTCGTTGCAGAAAACAATGGCGGTAATACAGTAAACGCCAATCGTATTGCGATTGGCCCTTGGGAGCGGTTTAATCTTATCGATGTCAACGGCGGTAACCTGTTTGATGGCGACACCGTCCACATTCAAACAGCCACTGGCTATTACTTTGTTGCAGAGCAAGGTGGTGGCGCTGAGTTAAATGCCAATCGAACGGTGGCTTCTATTTGGGAAACCTTCACGATTGAGTTGCCGAATAACCCCGGTGCTTTGATCCAAAATGGCGATAAAGTGGCGCTTAAGTCAATCAATGGTCACTATATCCAAGCCGCAGGTAATGGTGGCGCGGGAGCCAATGTGCATCCTACCGTCATAGGCTGTAATGCCACTTATCCCTGTTCATGGGAAATGTTTAAGATTATTTTTTAACGCACTTGGCCGTGGTAAAAATTTTATCACGGCCTTACACGCGCTATCCGTTCGAGCCATGTTATAATTGCTGTTTTAGAACTACAGAGACAGCGACTTTGACTCAGCCACTTTTTTCAAGTACCTCACTTTCCAGCGCCTTACTCGATAACCTCGCGTCATTGGGGTATCACACCATGACTGACATTCAAGCACAAACCTTACCGCTTATCTTGGCGGGTAAAGATGTCATTGGCCAAGGTAAAACGGGCTCAGGTAAAACCGCCGCTTTCTCTTTAGGACTATTACATAATTTAAACGTGAAACGCTTTCGCGTGCAGGCGCTTGTGGTATGCCCAACTCGAGAGCTTGCCGATCAGGTTGCGGCTGAAATTCGCAAGCTTGCCCGTGCAGTTCATAACATCAAAGTGTTAGCGCTGTGCGGTGGTGCACCTATGGGTCCACAAATTGGCTCTCTTGAACACGGTGCGCACATCATTGTGGGTACGCCAGGGCGTATTGAAGAGCACCTCCGCAAAGGCCGTTTGTCGCTAGATGAAGTGAATACCTTTGTACTGGATGAAGCGGATCGCATGTTAGAGATGGGTTTTGAAGAGTCGCTGCAGTGCATCATAGATCACTGTCCTACAGCACGCCAAAACCTGTTATTTAGTGCAACTTTCCCGCCAAAAATAGAGCAGCTCGCGCAGCACATCATGAAAGGTGCAGCCAAAGTCACGGTTGAAGCAACGCATGATGATAGCTCAATTGAACAGTACTTCTATGAAGTCGACAACAACGATGCGAGATTGCCTGCGGTACAAAAGCTGTTAATGCAATTTCAACCAAGCTCAGCGGTTATCTTCTGCAATACCAAGGTAGAATGCCAGAACGTATGCGACAGCCTATATAGCCTAGGTTTTGATGCAGCAGCACTTCACGGTGACTTAGAGCAAAAAGACCGTGACCGCACATTGGTTCGTTTTGCGAATAAGAGCGTGACCATTTTGTTGGCAACGGATGTCGCAGCCCGGGGTATCGACGTCGACCATGTAGATATGGTGATCAACTACCATATCGCCCATGACCCAGAAGTGCATGTTCACCGCGTTGGCAGAACCGGACGTGCAGGCAATAAAGGCGTGGCATGCTCTTTAATGAGTTATAAAGAATCGCATAAAGTAAATGCCCTCGAAGACTATTTAGGTAAGACAATTGAGCCCAATACCCTGCCAAGCGACCAAGTGTTAAATAACAAAATTAACCGAGCGCCGATGGTAACCATTCAAATCGACGGCGGTAAGAAAGCGAAATTAAGACCGGGTGATATCTTAGGTGCACTGACCTCAAATCAAGCGTTAAAAGGTGATCAAATCGGCAAAATCAAAGTCACTGCGATGTCTTCATACGTTGCGGTTGAGCGTAGTATTGCCAACGTGGCGCTTAAAACAATCTCAGAAGGAAAAATGAAAGGCCGAAATTTTAGAGCTCGCAAAGTAACAAAGTAACAGGTCACTCTCCCCTCGCCCTAAGGTGGTCAACTTTTCCCTGACCACCACGTCTTTAGATTATCCCAGCAATTACTCGCCTATTAATAAGCTATTTGTAACCTATTTCCACCACAGGGGTTTAAATCTGCGACATGATCCCAAGGTCTTAGTTAAGCAAACACTTTAAAGGAGTTTATCTATGAAGACCTTAATCATTGGTGCCAGTGGTCAAATTGGAAAAATGACGACAAAGAAAATGCTGGAACAAGGCCATGACGTCGTGGCGTTAGTGCGCAATAAAAGCAAGCTAGCTGATATTCAGTCTGAGCAACTTACTATCATTGAGCAAGACCTTGAAGGCGATTTTAGCTCAGCCTTTGACAACGTCGAGCAGGTAATATTTAGCGCAGGCTCTGGTGGAGAGACTGGTGCGGATAAAACCCTACTTATTGATTTGTGGGCCGCCATTAAAGCCATTGACTATGCAGTGAAAGCAAACGTTAAGCATTTTATAATGGTCAGCTCTATTGGCGCCGACGATCCTGATAACATTGAAAGTGAAATCAAACCGTACTTAGTAGCCAAACACATGGCTGACCAACACCTACAAAAAAGTATTGTAAACTACACCATCGTCCGACCAGGTGCGTTACAAAATGAGCCTGCAACCGGAGGATTCTCCACTTCACGCCCAGCAAATAGAGAAGACGCCGTAATAAGTCGAGAGAATGTCGCAGACGCGCTAGTTTACCTTGCCACTCAACATCCTCAGAATCTAACGTTCGAGCTATTTGACGGCAAGCAGTCAGTCGAACAAACGCTGTGCTAATAGGGCAGCTATGTCTCGGGGTTTAAAGCCTCGGGGCAAACTTAGGTGCTTTAATTTGGCTAAGTGTTGAGAGTATTTATCGCTCTGCCGACATAAAAAGCTTGCTTTAAAAAATGCAATTCTATATTATCCCTCCCTTGCTTTAACTTCCTCTCAAAATAAAGCAAACCTCAAGTAATGCCTCCTTGCCTTGATCCAGTAAGTCCGCATAAAAAAATACAAGTAGAGCTTAATATAGTCAGGCGAAAATCAAGCCAATTAAGAAAATTGGTATAAGCTGTCATACCCATATCGGGTCGTTGCGAGGACAGTGTCTTCTGTTCGCTAAACTGTAATGAAGCTCATCTACTATCAAAAGCATCAGCTAATTTGCTGTGCATTATAAAAGTGAGTTTTATTATGTCATATACATATAACGGAACAGAGATCCGTGTTGAGCAACCAATTAGCTCAATTTCGGTGAACAAATCTAAAGTGATCTTTGCTGACGGCACAGGCCGTAAAATCACACAATTCGCCAATGGCGGCGAAGCACGTCAATTTCTGAGCTGGTTAACTTCAGCTCAGTAATCGCTAAAACGTCGAGCTTGCTCGACGTTTGCCATCCTAATAAAACAAATGAACTAAATACTCAGATTCGCAGCTGTCTAATCGCTTTGATTAGGTCTTTGTCGCTGATTCGCGTTGACTTTAATTTGCCGATTAACTTTTTAGCACCTAGGGTATTTCCTTGGAGCATATAGAGCTGGCTTAAACGTAACCGTGCCCAGTTTTTATCTGGACCATCTGTACTGATCTCAAGTGTTAAATACGTTTGTAATGCTGCGATCCCCTCGTCTACATTAACCTCTGAAAACACCGCCGTCCGACCAATTTGGTAAAGCCCCGCAGCGTAATGCTTTGCTTCCTTAATTACTATTAAAGTTCTAAAAAACGCAAATGCACCATCGTAATGTTTGATACTCTGTAGCGCTATTCCAGCTTTAAACAACACTGTTTCATCAATAGTTTTGCGTTCGAGCAAGGTGTTAGTATATGTTATCAACGCTTCATCATTGCCAGTCTGCAAATAAAAGTCGATCCATAGTTTCATTGCGGCATGGGAAGATAAGGCTTCTATAGCCCTTATCTGTCGCACCGCCTTGGCCTCAGAGCCACCTGCAATGCTTGGTGCTGAAAGGTAGAAATAGAACAACCCTTGCTGCGCTTTGATATGCGTTGCGTCTTTGTCTATTGCCGCTAAAAACGCATCTTCTGTGTTGCTGGCATAACTCAGTTTTGAAAATATAGAAGCATGCTTTATCTGCTCTGCATTTACCTTGGCGTACCAATAATACTCATCCGCACTGTTGGGCTCGAGACGCAGTGCTTTTTCAAGGTACTCTTCTGCTTCATCAAATTGATTCGACACCAACTTAACTCTGCCAAGATAATAGAACGACTCATTTGGATGCGTTTCTTGCAGCGCCAGAAAAGCTTGCTCAGCATCCACTATCGCCTGTTGCTCAAATAGTATTTTGGCATGCTTCAATGCATCGGTAATATTCGGCATCGCAAACACTTTTGGAGTTACCACTAGTATCATCATTAAGCAAAGTACTTTATTCATCCGAAACATTATTTGCTCCCCCTTGCTTGACGGTGATTAAGCTGTTTTTTGTAAAACAGGATGCCCAAGGTGCCAACCACAGCGGGTAACAACCATGGTACTAGCTGCCAAGCCCCAGGCATTAGCTGCGCTAACCAATGACGTCCACCCACCGCAAAAAATGCCGTATATACTGCAATCCCAGCGCCTAAAATGGTACTCATATGCTCCAGCACCCACTCTCGTGGCTTGAGTGTTGGTTTAAATATGTAGAACAACATAGTAGCGACGGTAGAGAACACAATAAGTGAAAATATTAGATAGAGCGTACTGCCAAATGTAAGCGCTGTGTACAACACTCGTCCACCCGTTGCCGCTAAGAGCCCAATCAGCAATAAATGAGACCCGCTTCTTAATCGCTCTCGGTGCTGTTTAGCCGCTAAAACCAAGCTCGAATGACGAATATTTGCCAACACCAATACTGACAGCATCAGTAAAAATTCACTTAATTGACGTTGCTTCAATACCAGCTGTTGCCCTAGCGCCTGATCAATGTGTTGAGAGGGGTAACGGATCGCCAATGGGTCGTAGATCACAATTAGGCACATGACAATGCCACTGACGGAAACTAGCCACATACACCAAGTAAATATTTTTCCCCATAGTCTATGCTGTGGGCTGCCTTTTACGGTCACGACTGGAACCCAAAATACAATTAGCGCAATAGCACCAATAATTATGTGCAAATACAAAGCAAACTGATGAACAATAAGCATAACAATTTCTCTTTTACGATTTTGGTCTTTAGCTTAACGTCACTACATTTGGAGTGCCTGTCCCAGACGTCATGATGTAAAACCATGACTTTTGGCCTATAGGCACAACCTTGTTACTTTGTCATACTTAGTGAAGAAAACGGCAAGAGGACATAAGCGTTGGCATTCAGCACATTAATCGCAAATCGAGATATGAGAGATTTACTAGCGCTGATCACATGGGCTGCCCTTTTAGCTATCTCAGTATACATAACGAGTCAACACCCTGAAGCGCCCGAAGTATCTCTCTTTAGCAGCTTTTTCTGTTTCTATGCGCTTGGCTATCTCATTGGCACCTGCGAGCAATGTCAACACAAATTACGATGGCTTGCCCTAGTCCTCATGCTATTTTCAGCCTTTGCCTGTGGCTGGATCCTGCAATTTGGATACCTATCCATTCTTACCATTATCTGGGTTGCCGTTGTCGCTTATTTGCTCCCCATTCGCGTATCAGCTTGCTTCACCCTCATCATCGTATTGGCCTGGTTTACAATGCAGAGTGTAAAGCAACAGCATCTACTTTGGATTGAGGGATTACTATATGGCTTGTTTCACTTATTCGCCTTGCTATTAGCCACCACCCATCAACGAGAACAGCAAGCTAGGGTTGAGCTACAAAATCAACATGCTCAGTTGCAATCCACACAACACTTGCTTTCTGAGCTGTCGAAGCACTCTGAGCGCACCCGCATCGCGCGGGACTTACACGATCTGTTAGGTCATCACCTCACGGCACTCAGTATTAAGTTGCAAATAGCGCAAAGAATGACTGCCGACGCACCAGCACAGCAGCAAATCCTAGAATGTCAAAGCGTAGCTAAGTTACTACTCAATGATGTAAGAGATGCCGTGGATATGCTCAGACAGCACAGAGATATTGATTTTCATCAATCGCTTACCTTACTACTCCAACATACTCCTGAGCTAAAAGTGCATGCAACCATTCCACAACATATTGCTGTTGACGATAGCCATATAGCACAAGTGCTGCTGCGCTGTGTTCAAGAAGCAATAACCAACAGCCTAAGACACAGTCATGCGAAGCAATTTTGGATTGTAATGACGGAAGATGAAGAAAAGCTTTTCGTCAATATGCATGATGATGGCTATATCACTGAACAATGGCAAAAAGGGAATGGTTTAACGGGGATGTCTGAACGCGTATCTGAGTGTGGTGGCCACTTGCATCTCTATGAGCACAATCGTGCCCTACACTATAAAATTGAACTCCCGTTAACTCCACAGTAAGGACGATATTGATGAAAGTAGTCGTGGTTGACGACCAGAAACTCGTAAGAGAAGGCATTGTCACTTTATTACAATTTAACGAAGAAGTTGAAGTGATTGCCCAGTACGACAATGGTCAGACGTTACTTGATGGGCTATCAGAGGTTTCACCTGATATTATTCTACTGGATCTATCGATGCCAATTATGAACGGTATCGCTACTTTGAAGCAGCTAAATAGTCGCGGTATAACGATCCCAGTATTAGTGCTAACAACCTTTGATGACCCCAAACTCGTTCTGGACAGCTTAAGTAATGGAGCCAAAGGCTTTGTACTTAAAGATATCGCTCTGGATTCGTTGGTGAATGCAATGAAAACCATCCTCAATGGTGAAACCTACTTTCAGCCGGCAATTACAGAAACCCTATTAAAGTATGCACCAAAACTCGACAATGATTTTTCTGAGTTCAAAGCCACAGAGACGCTTAGCGTACGAGAAATAGAGGTATTGAGACTGGTTGCAAATGGTTATTCCAACAAGGAAATAGCCGAAGCCTTACACAAGTCAGAAGGCACAATCAAAAATCACGTCTCCAATTTACTTTCTAAACTGGGTGTGAGGGATAGAACCCGTGCGGTGCTATTAGCAATCGAGATGGGAATATTACAGTAGCTTAAACAAAGCGCACCAATTTACCCCTGAGCAGATTGGTGCATCGTCACAGCGCTTAGCAATAGTAAGCTTCAACCGTTCCTTTTGATTTAATTAGCAAAGGCTGACCTCGGCGATCTAGCGCTTTTGGCGCAGCGACTTTGATCCAGCCTTCACTAATGCAATACTCTTCAACATCGGTACGTTCTTTTCCATTAAAACGAATGCCAATGTGGTGCTCTAGTATTTCTTTAGCATAATGTGGGCTTCGAGGATTGATAGAAAGTCTATCTGGTAGTGCTGGTTTTTCGATTGAATCTGTCATCGTTTTTCTTCAATTATTTAAGCATGCTGTATTGTAGGTAATCCCACGCGTGCGCTCAATAGCTGAGCGTCTTATAATCGCAATTGAATTAAAAACTGTATCGATTTAAGAGCACTATGAGGCCTCTGAAGTTTAGCTAACGTTATTACTTAGAAATGCCTTGGCACATTCACCCACGTATCGACGGCCAGGATTATCTCCACTCAACCATTCTTCCACAGTAAACAGCTCAAATAGACCGATTTTACACAGCGTTGGGATTGCAAGCTTTAGCTCGTCCTCTACTTGTCCTCGCTCACCAGCATTGTAAAGGTCAATGTTATGCAACATAGTTGCTACTGTACCCGTTTGCACTCTACTACCATCTTTTAATTGTACCGATGGTAAGCACTCACCTTCTCTTACTACCTTTTGATTTACCGCAGCCAACTGCTCAGTGTTTTCTACATTTTTCATCAATATATGCTTCCTATAAATAAAATACCCATCCCCCTTGCACTCTCCACTTTTCTCGATAAGATAAACAATGAAGTTAACACAAGGAAACAAGTATGAAACTTAAATTAAACAAAAAGGCGATTAAGTCCCTTTCAAAAGATTTACAAGACTTACCAATGGCGCAAACCCCAAATATTGCAGGTGCTGGCAATCCACCTTTATACCCAGAAAGCAAGTTCGATCAAGGCTGTCCTTGGTTTACACACTTTCAGGTTCGAACTTGTCCAAATCCGTATTAATGCGCCATTGTGGGTAAGTACTCTTACCCACTAAACTTGTTATAACACCTTTACCATAAAATACTTACAGCCATCTTTAGGGTAATGTTCTTGGATCCATTGGGTCTCATAGCCATGCTTTTCATAAAATGGCATTGCCTGAAAATTTAAGGTATCGAGTAAGCATTTCACGCACCCTCTTTGTTTGGCTGCCGCTTCTAGGCTTTCTAGTATCTGTGAGCCGATATTTTGACCCCTTAGTGTCTCAGAAACCCACAAAGTATCAAGCAACAACCAGTTGCCAAAAGTACGCGCGGCTGCACCTGCAACAACCTCTCCAGACTCACCCTTTACTTCAACCGCCAATGGAAGACGCTCTGTGACCTCCCAATTAGCCCAGTTAAACTCGCTAATTTTACTACTTAAAAAATCGACAAATTGTTGCTCAGGATTTTCTACCACGGATATTTTCACTACTGCGCTCCGGTTGATATCGTTGAACTAAGGTAATTGTTGTTCGCTTTAGTATTGTCACCTATCATAGCGAACAAAGTACCTATAAAGGAATCATCTATGATGAAATCAAAATCTAGCATTGGAAGCTCAATTATATCTATTATCGTGATTGGCATTGTGTTACTTTTTTCCATCACATCTTGCACTAACCCCAGCACACCCGCAGGACATGAAGGCTATGTTTTTGAGCAACCTAGATTTTTTGGTTCTGGTGGTTACCAAGGTAGCTTAATCGGTCCGAGCAACTATGGTTTTTCCCCGCTTAGAAATCAAGTCGTCAATATCGATATGCGTCCAAACACGTATACTGAGCGCTTTGAGATCTTAGCCAAGGATGACTTGAATATCAGTTTTGATTTTCATGCAGTCATTGCAATTAAGCCAGACACAGTAAAAGATGTCGTCGAAAATTATGGTGCAGAGAATTGGTATCAGCGTTTTGTTCGCGAAACTTTCAGAACCTATGTTCGCGACGAAGTCCAACAATACGACAGCGGCGCATTAAAAAGCAAACGCGAACAAATTGCTGAAATCGTCACAAAACGTTTAAAAGGCTACCTACAGTTAGCGCCATTTGATATCAAGCAAGTGGTGATCGGTAACATTAATTATCCAGATATCGTAGCCAATGCTGTAGAAAAGAAACTCGCTGCGCAACAGCTGCTAGCAGAAAAAGAAACTCAAAAGGCCATTGCGAAAAAAGATGCGGAAATTCGGATTGAAGAAGCAAAAGGTATCGCTGAAGCGCAAAAGATCATCAACGCCACACTTACTGCAAACTACTTACAACATGAAGCGATAAATGCGCAGCTAAAAATGGCAGAATCTCCTAACCATACAACGGTTTATATTCCGGTTGGCACCAACGGCATTCCACTGGTTAAAGAGAGTCGATAACAGAGTACCAATAATTCGTTTGAGTTGGGAGTAACAATAGCGAGAAGGCCAGTTGTTGCTCTCAACCAGGGCTATTGAGTAAACTCTTTTTCTGTCGCATTTACCAGCTGTTGAAATGCGCGAGTACTGCCAAGTAGCTCTCGCTTTACCTTGTTCCACTGTGCATTGTGATGACCAAACTTTAATTGCCATTCGCGCTTTTCGTCCACACTTAAAGGGTGCAGCTTTGCGCCCAAGGCCATGAGCTCGCGCTCACAGCGTTTTTGCAGTTGCTCAATCTGCGCAATATGAGTATGAAATGTTTGCTTACTCGCGTCCTCGATTTCCCCTTTTAAGCGCAGTGGCAAACTATCTAACCAATGCTGATTTGCGACGGTCACCCAAGCATCGGGGACACTTTCGAGTAAAGCTACCTGCCCTATCTCGCTTTTAAGCAGATCAGGACCTGCGAACAAACCAATAACGCTAGGGTCAATAACCTCTATATGTTTTGTTCTTGCCATTTTGGCCACTTGCGCCCAAGGCACATCAATAACATTTGCCGACGTCATACTGTAAAAATGACTCAAAACCATAGAAGCAGGTACTCTTAGCACCACTCCTTTGAGTTTTTCAGGCAAGTTAATTAAGCGGTTGAACTGTTTTGTGCTTGTTAATGTGCGACCCCCAACGAGATGATGCATTAAGATATTCAGTTTTCCTTGTTCACTAATAGGCTTAATAACAAGTGACTGCCATTGTGGCGAACAAATTAGATTGAGAAACTCGCGATTTGAGCTCGCCCAAAATGGGATATTAAGGATATCTAGCACAGGTAACGCCCGAGACAGATTTGACACAGAGATAAGTGCGGCCTCCACATGTCCACGAGTCACTGCCGCCATTAACTCGCGGCCACTTCCAAGCGCGCCACTATGGTGAACATCAACATAGATTTTACCGCGAGTCATAGACTCAACATTCTTCTTAAACACTTGATGCATGTGCGGGATAAAGTCACTTTGATCCGCAGGGTATGGGGAAGCTAATCTTAAAATATGGAGGGCAGCACTGCGCTTAGCCATTTCTTGTTCTCGTTCATCTTCTGAGAGTAAATTTAGTGCAAGTACTTGGCTAACCGGAAATGAAGCACTCAAACATGCCGCTAGTGAAGCTTCAAGAAATTGACGTCTACTCTTGGACATGGCAGTACAACCTAAATTCCATACCTCAATTAAAGATAGCTGTTTGCTTTGCTGTTTCAACCTATAGTTACATAGCTTTAGCCGCACCTATCACAAAATTCATGCTCCTCTTACAATTGCTAACAGCGCCAGTCTATCTTCTAATTTATGGAAAATGGAGCCCTATCTATGCGTATGCCTCTTTGCTTTTTTGCTGTTCATTGTGCTCTGAGCTTCAGTGTGCTGGGATGTGAATTAGCTGTTGTAGCATAAACGATTGCCGTCATCCCTTCTGTTTCAAAACCTGATTGCTATTTTTCACAGGATAAAAATGCAAACCTGCGCCCAGTGCGACAATATGTAGAACCTCTAACGCCAAACTATCCAGATGCTGCAATACCTCTCAATTTCGATAAGGTTCAGTCAGCCTGTAAACTGAAGAGTGACACCATCCATTGCCAGTTTGCTGACCGACAAGGCGCTTTGCCTTTAGCTAGTCAATACCAACGAGGTCGGTTAAGCTATGATCCAGTGGCGCGTAGACAACCACTATTTTATTGGATGGACCTCGCACGACCCAGAAAGACCTGCCGGATTTATGGTATTATCCACCACCAAACCCGCTTATTGGTTACCAGTGGAAGATGCTTGTAAAGCAAGGCTCAGCACACGAGTCGTGACGCTTAATAGCAAAGAGAATCTCTGTCTGAATCATCAGGGTATTTGGCAGCGCAGTAACACACAGTCACTACCTGCGCCTTGTGAAAACCCATACTCTGTTGCTACCGATAAAAATGGGGTGTGGGCTTTGCAGCTAAACAATGAAAATCAAAGTTGGAATATTTGCCACTTTGATCACGCATTACAACTCGTGAAAGCATATCAATATCAACTTGACATACCGCAATCGCTAGCGCCATACAAGCTTGTACCTACGTCTTTTTCTCAGGTTACCGCCTTATTCGGCGAATATGACAATGCGCCAGCATACGCATTTGATATTAGCGCTGTTGAGCCGATGATTCTATCAGCCTTCCCAAGCTCAATACGTCGCATACAAATCCCACTTACACGAGCTAAATATCGGTTAAGCGAATGACTCAATAAAATACGTGGTGGGACTTCTTTAGCTTTAAATAGGAAATATGAATAAGATCTTAAAAACAAATAATATTCATTTTATTTACATATGTAAACAAATATGAAATGATGCCAAACTTCTTTGTTCATATTTTAATTAAAGGACTTATACTATGAAAAATAAACATATCTTGCCGGTCGCGGCTTTATTACTCTCACCGTTAGTACAAGCAAATAACTCGGGTTACTATATTACTGATGTCGATGTATATAAGTATGGTGAACGTGCAACTATGGTTCCTGAGCAAAACCCAATCCCAATGTTAATTCCTGATCACGTCTTAGTTGGCATTGGTGCTCGAGCCGGAAAAACAACGGTAACTACCATCACCTTGTGGTATCGTCAAATATTAGGCAATGGTGAATTTGGTCAGATTTACAGCAAAAACTACGGCAGCAAACCAAGTCACGAACTTGAATGTCAGTACGTAAATACATCCGACAATATCGCAATTACAGGTATGGAGTGGCGCATCAATGGTTCAGATGATATTGCAGCGCTGCGGGTGAGTTACCGAAAATTTGATAGTCAAGGAAATCTAGGCTCTGAGATATTCTACGGAACGGGAGTTAAATCAACGAACCAATCAAAAACCTGCTATGACCCAGGAAGTGGCGGTATTGAAGTTTCATATTTCCCACCAGCATCAGGTAATAACTCTGTTGTTACAGGTGTTGGCCTTGTTAATCACAATGAAAACATGGATTCAATGTGGCTATATCGCGGAAACTATGTAAACAGATAATACAGTGTAATTCTTTGCTAATTGCATAAGATCTTCACGCCACGAACAAAGTTAATCATCATAAAGCGTTCGTGGCTTATGCTAACACAATGTTTTAGCTAAAATAAAAACTAAAATACAAATCACTTCTAAATATTTTACGTTCGATAACCCTTCATCCAAAACAAAAATTTCCATTTTCACATTCTCTGCACTTTTGCCTGCCAATTTTAAAACTCGAATCACAATAAGGTTTGGAATAACGATGAACAACGCGAACTTTCTACGTGCAATGGCACTTGTTACCGCTGTGGCAAGTTTACCAATAGCAGCACAACATAAGCCTCTACCACCTCCGCCTCCAGGCCAGCCACAACCAAACTCAGCACTGGATGATGAACTCTCACAAATTATGCGCGCTCGCGGTATTACTGGCAGAGTCGCAGGTGCGCAGCAACTACCGAGGATCTCAGATCCCATTGCTCAGCTCGGCATGCAGTTATTCTTTAGCAAGGCCCTTGGGGGAGAAAAATCAGTCGCCTGTGCGAGCTGTCACGACCCAAGGCTCGGTGGTGCCGATGGCCTTTCGTTGCCAATAGGTACAAACGCACTAGAAAGTGATGTGGTAGGCCCAAGTCGCCAAGCAGTCAACGATAACATCAATATTCCACGTAACTCTCCCACCATTTTTAATACCGGATTTGCCAACAACGCTTTATTTTGGGATGGCCGTGTTCAACGTGTGACTATCACTGACGACCAAGGCAATGAAAGCAGTTTTATCAGTACGCCTGATTCAGGTTTTAACCAACCAGATGTAAACGCGGCAGATTCACTAGTTGCAACCCTGTCTCGCTTTCCTGTCACCTCTCGTGAAGAAATGCGTGGTGAGGCTTTCGAAAGTGCCGAAACCAATGAACAAGTCCGCTCACACTTAGCCCAGCGTATTGGCGATTACGGTGAAGAAGCAGGAGGTTTGGCCACCAATGATTGGCTTCAAGCCTTTAGAGAAGCATTCAACTCGCAAGCTGACGCGCAAACCTTAATTACCTTTGATAGTATCGCTTTTGCACTCGGCCAGTATCAAGCGTCATTTGTGATGGTGGATACCAATTGGCATCGCTATGCCCGAGGTGACCGTGGCGCACTCAGCGACAAACAAAAACGTGGTGCTAAACTCTTTTTTACTCCTATAGCTGAAGGCGGTGCAGGATGTGTTGGGTGCCACAGCGGTGAACGTTTCACTAACGATGGTTTCTTTAACCTCGCCTTTCCACAGTATGGTATTGGTACACAAGATAATCAGGCCGATATCGGACGCGCTGCAATTGACCCTTCGACTCGCAACCAATTTGCGTTTAGAGTCCCAAGCTTAATAAATGTTGCCCTGACTGCGCCATATGGTCACGCAGGAGCCTACGAGTCGTTAGAACAAGTGGTCAATCATTACTCAAACCCTGAGCAAACCGTCGAGCAATTTTTTCAACGTGGTGGTGCTTGTGGATTAAAGCAGTTTTCCTTAACCGCTCAGTGTGACACACTAAACCTACAAGCGAGAGAAAATAGTGAAGCGGCGTTAACGTTACTGCGCCAATCACCCTTTGTTGCCGCCAATTTAGCGCCACAACAAAAGCAGGATCTCGTTGCGTTTTTACATGCCTTGACAGACAAGTGTGCAAAAGACCAACGGTGCGTAAGAAAATGGATGCCAAACCGTCGCACACCAGACCCTGATAATTTACGCTTGCATGCACAACGTTAACCGGTGGAATAACAACAACCATGAAAATGACCATTCGCGTCAAACTATTGCTGATAATTTTGATAGCCAACACCACATTGGTGCTGGCTATCTATATCGCCAATAAATTAGCGTTTGAAAAGAGCTTTACTGCCTATCTTGAAAATACCTCTCGAGCACAGCTCAAAGAGGTGGTAACGCAAGTTGCCGAGACTTACGCACGCCATGGTTCTTTGGACTGGGTGTATCGAGGCTCAGAAGATTGGGACAGCATAGTACGTAGCTTTTATGGTCTTTCTGAGGATGAGCGACCGCGAGACAGGCTACATTCTCGTCCACCACCAAGACATCGTGAAAGAGGCGAAGGAGGGCCAAGAAGACGTGATGGCCCCCCACCGCGTTTTGACAATAAAAAACGCCTGCTGATCAAAGACGCACAAGGCAATATTATTATGGGCACACCGAAAAGTAAGCAGACTTCGCTGTGGTTCCCAGTCTATCAAAGCGACCATTTGGCGCAGCCTAAACGCAAACAGATTATCGCCTACTTAGGTGTCGAGCAAAGTGGCTTGGTACGCAATGACTTCGACCAACTGTTTGCAGAGCAACAACGTAAACAGTTCATCATCATTGCGCTCGTCGCCCTGTTGGTTACTTTAGTGATTGCCGTGCCTTTTAGTAAATATATGGTCAACCCAATCGTGTTGTTGCGCCGCAATGCAAAAACACTGACACAAGGAAATTACGATGCTCGCGTCGATATCGCGAGTAAAGACGAACTCGGTTTGCTTGCCAGAGATATGAACCGTTTGGCAGACACATTAGCGCAGAATCAAATAGCTAGGCAGCAATGGATAGCGGATATTTCGCACGAGCTACGCACGCCGATTGCCGTGATCCGCGCGGAACTTGAGGGCATGATTGATGGCATTATCGCAAGCAATCCCGAGCAACTGATGTCGCTTAACGAAGAGATCCAACGATTGACTCGGCTGGTGGACGATTTACATCAACTATCGCTGTCAGACCGCGGTGCACTTACTTACAACATGGATAAAGAAAACCTTTACGACCTGCTTTCACGCACATTCGCGAAAAGTAGTCACCAAATTGAAAAGCACCATCTTGCTTATTCCTTGCAATGCGATGAGCATATTACCTTAGAATGTGACGAGCAGCGCCTTGGGCAGCTATTCGACAACTTACTGCAAAACACCTTGCGTTACACAGACTCCTCAGTTGAACAACCGGGAAATCTCGATGTAAAAGTCATACAACGACAAGATAAAACGATAATTTACTGGCAGGACAGCGCACCTTCTGTACCACAAGAACAGCTAAACAAACTATTTGATAGACTCTATCGAGTAGAGGAAGCGCGGAGTAGAAAAACGGGTGGCTCTGGCCTTGGTTTAGCCATTTGCCAAAGTATTGTTGCTGCCCACAACGGAAAAATCACTGCGGGCTTGAGCGAACTGGGTGGTCTCGCTATTATTATTGAACTGAAAAGATAATGAGTTTCCCCCGTGCCAAACAAACATATTTTAATCGTCGAAGATGAACCAAAACTTGCCGATATTTTAAGTAAGTATTTGGCTCAAGCCGAGTATACCTGCCACTGTGTTCATGATGGCGCTTTAGCTGAAGAGGCTTTTAAACAACAGCAACCCGCCCTTATCTTACTCGACCTCATGCTGCCTAACCTTGACGGTATCGAAATTTGCAAGCGGATCAGAGCTTATTCAAACGTGCCAATTGTCATGATCACCGCCAAAGTAGAAGAAATCGACCGTCTCCTTGGTCTTGAAGTGGGTGCTGATGATTATGTGTGTAAACCTTATAGTCCAAAAGAAGTCGTCGCAAGGGTGAAGGCAATTTTAAGACGCGTGACGCTAAATGAGCGCGGCACAGTGTCAGAAACCGAGAGCAAACTTAAATTGGACGAAGAGAGCTTGTTTGTCTCCTTCCTCGACGCGAGAGCGACGCTCACTTATGTCGAGTTTATGCTCTTAAAGGCAATGTACGGACACCCGTGCCGAATTTATAGCCGCGACTTATTGATGGATCACATCTACGATGACAGCCACATTGTTAGCGACAGAACCATAGATAGCCATATTAAAAATATTCGTAAAAAGCTGCAAAGCATCGCGCCTAAATACGACTTTATCCACTCTATTTACGGAGCGGGATATAAGTTTGAGGCGCAGGAACGTAATTCCTAGTCTCTAACCCACAATGAGCGTTGGGTTATGCACTAATCCAACTCTCACCTAAGGCTTAATTCACCGCTACACCCCATTCCCTTTTATTGGTAAACTCCAAAAAATAACTAGGGCCTGTTGATCTTTCAAGTTTGTTTTTGCAGCAGTTTGATTGGTATTTATACAAGGCAGAGCCAGCGTAGCATAGTCATTCTATGTAAGTCTGGCGATAACACAGTAGAAATGCTAATCAAGCGCTGCCCTTTGGGTTCATCTGAGTGCGCTTTGTTCATTGTTGCTCAACTTTTGCCTAGATTACTAGGCTGCAAGTCGAGCGCCGCGACCAAAACACACTCAGAAGAACAAAAATCAAACAGCAAAGGTCAACAGGCCCTAATAATTATAAAAAGGAATGGGCATGAAAAGGCTTGCTTTGGCAGTCATAATCACATTAACAGGCTGCAGTAATAGTAATGTTGTAGAGCGAATAAAATCTGAGTCTTCCGTGGTAAAACATAGCTCTGTAGAAGGGTATGAAGATAGATATTCCAACATCTACAATAAGTTTAAAGATTATCCCGTGACCTGCGAAAAAAACTGCTATCCAGTCACCCAACAAATTCAATGTCAGTCCGAAATGCAAGATTGCACGTACGTTGGCAACAACCCCACTCTCTCGCTCAATACCGGCTTTGCTATCCAATGGCTCGGACATGCGAGTTTTAAAGTCAACACCAAAGATGGGCAACAGTTTTTGTTTGACCCCGTCACGGCTCAATTTGACTGGCCTGTAAACTGGGCATTTCGCCTCTCAGAAGGGTTTAATCGCAATCAACCTGCACAGCTCAGTCAAACAGAGTTACAACAAACCAATGCCGTAATGTACTCCCACATTCATTACGATCATTTTAACAAGCGCGATATCGAAGCGATTGGTACTGGGCCAAATTACCTCACCCCACTTGGATTTGCAGAGCACTTTCCTGAAGATGGATACAAGGTTTCTGAAATGGAGTGGTATTCAAGCAAACAACTTGGTGAAGTAACTGCACACTTTGTGCCTGCAAATCACTTTAGCAGCCGTATTTGGGTGCCGTTTTTATACGAAGATCATGGCGCTGCACTATGGGGTGGCTGGATATTAGAACACCAAGGCAAGACTCTATTTTTTGCTGGAGATACGGGATATTCACCACATTTCAAAGATATTCAAGAAAAATATGGTGATATTGATGTGTGCCTACTTCCAATTGCCTCATACTACAGCGAAGAACATCCTGATTGGTATCGTAAAGTACACACCACACCAGAAGATGCACTGACTGCCGCAAAAGAGCTCGGCTGTAAAGTCATGGTGCCTTGGGGCTATGGCAATGCTAGTTGGAAAATGGGAGATAAAACCTCACATTCAGCGCTTTTCCGCTTACTGCATATGCAACAAGTGCTAAAAGCCAAAACGCCACTGTATATTTTAAATGAAGGCGAAAAAGTCCATCTCTAATCCAAAAAGGCACCATAGTCAGATTACATAAAAATAACATTAAACTATAATTCTAAGTTGTCGATAAAAGATCGTTACCTATACGTAGATAAGGAAATATATGAAGATTATAAATCAACCAAGAGAAACGTTGGTAAACAGTCTATCAACTGTAAGCTCAGATACAGTTGCTCAGACTAAAGTCGAGAGATCCGGAGACGCACTGAAAAATGATACATTTTCTCAAACAGCTAAGCATGTGACCCCACCAGTTTATGAGCGACCAATAACGATAGGTGTATCAAAAGAGGTCGAGCAAACGATAAAAAGTGCAAGCGTTATGACTGGTGAAGCAATCGCCGAGCTTTATCTGGGTGGCAGCATGTTTAAATCGGCGGATAGCATGTCTAAAGAATATGACAAAACACTCTCGGATATTGCCACTGAACGACCTGAACTGACTGAAAATGAGTGGGGGTTTTCAGTCAACGAACAGGGCGAATTGAAGGTGACAGGTAATATCTCGGCTGAAGATATTACTTATTTAGAAGGAAAGCTCAATAGCAATAAGGCACTAGTCAACCTTGCAAATGAAGTAAAAGCCAACTTCTTACAATATACGCAGATGGAACGAGACGATAATGGCGGCACCAGTAAACTCTGGGGAAAGTATGATGTTACTAGCGAAAATTTCGCAGATATAATCGACTTCAAAGCACTGATGGATGGTCCTAGAGAAACACAACAAACGACTCTAGCACTAGGAAGACAATTGACTGGGCATGGATTTATTCAAAATATTGCTGAGCAGCTGGGACAAAATGCAACGGTTAGGTATTCTTAATCTTTAATCAAGAGGCTCTAATATCCGTTAAAGCCTCTAATATACCTTTGGTCTATGAAGGCGTACTGGAAACTAACCTTTGGTAACATATATGTGCGAAATGTACCCATGGAAAGTTATCACCGCCAACACCTATCAAATCCACTTTTTCATCATCATTTAAGTCAACATTGGTAGGTATCTCGATTCGCCATGCACCTCGTTCAAATTGCGACTCCCAAGTATTTTTATAGCCCATACTATAGTCGACATGCCTAACTCGCGCTTCGTTTTCATCGCAGAGATTCAGATCAACTAGCCCGGAAATTATACCATCCGAATTAGAGGTTTGCTGATAACCTACCATACTGTCAACTGGGTTGTACCAATCCTTTACAAACTTCAATGTAGCCGTAGCTCCCTGAACCGGTGCTCCTGTAGAATCTTGTAGCACTAATGACCAATTCAGTTTGTGATAAGCTTGAGTTGTGAGGTATGGGTTACTAAATGCGGAATAAGGGATGCGAATTACACCATTTTCCCCAGAAACAACGTGATTGCTAAATGAGGTGATGATAGAAGCAACTTGCAAACTGTAGGTGTTACTCGGGTTAGCCGAAATAGCTGTGTTAGCCCTAACCCTGATGTTGATTGGTTGATTTTCCTGCAGACCTGTAACTGGGATATATTTACCTTTATCTATTGGCATCCACCCATTATTGTAAATCTCGAAAATATATTCATTAATGTTTGTACTTTCAAGCTTCAAAGAAAGATCTTGTCCTCGAACAGCTGTAAACTGAAAATAATCTATGTCCGTAATACTATCCATGTTCCCGACAATATTATTTTGTCTATCAGGTAAAATCGTTGATGAAGCGACTGTATCATTGAATTCATTTGCATCAAGCTCAGTTGCAACTGCAGCACCGAAGTTAAATGGTGTACCATCTGATTCCACAACTTCGATATACCAGTAATAATGCCCAGGTTCCGTCAATATAACAACTGATTCATCCTGATTTCCGGGATTTTTCGAAGAACCCAGTAACGTATATGTATCGTCATTGTTATGGCGTAGAATAGAAAGATCTACATTAGTAGCACCAACTTGATCCACTAAAATAGCAGTGGTCTTACTTCGTTCCGTAATTTCAAAATGGTAGCAATTTATATTCCCAGCCTGAGAATTTGTTAACGTATATAGGTTTCCAGTATGTAATGTTGGACATGCTGGTGTTATTTGCGCCACACTCTCTTTAATCGCAAATGATACTTTCTGAAGCGGCTTAACGTTTGATGGATTTGTAAATAGAGTTCGCATTCTTTCATCTACATTAAACTGTCCAATCTCTCCCATTGATGGGAGTTCATGCGCAGCAGCGACACAATTAAAACCCACACCAAAAGCCAAGAGACCAACTAGATGATATGATAATTTCATTTAACTTTCCTTTTAAATATAAGATTACATAAAATAAACAAAAGAACAGGTAATTACAATTTAATTACACTCATTTTATCTAATATTTTATGGTAATATTTAAGCGCACAATATCAGGAGGCACCATACCCGAGTGAGCAGAGCCAAACTAAGTCAAGACGAAAGCTTATCTTTTAAAATCAACTATCAACTCCTTCCCAAAGAGACAAACCAACTCGACCTGTATTTTTCAATCCCAACCGATATGGGGATTAATACCAACACATTGAACGAAGTAGACTACTTTAATGCCAATATAAAAAGTCACAGTGCATATTACTCGGAGCAGCTTCATCTCCCCTTGGTACGTAGCCGCTTTATCAGCCAAAGCAAAGGTCAAAAAACCGATTACCGCGTTAATCTAAACCTATTTTGCTACCAGATCCGCATTGCGCTAGATGCCGATGTAAAACAGACATTGAAGCTAAAAGAGGCTGATGAGTTTTATCCAGCCGCACAATTATTAGTGGAAGAAACCGAACGCCTATTGAAAAAACTCAGGCGTTACACGCCACCAGACAATAAGCTTAAGCCTTACTATCAAAACGCAGATAACTACCTCAGTTGGCATACTGAGCAAGCGTTTTTAAAACTCATCGCTAGCGGGCCTAAGTCAAGCGACTTTAGTCACGAACGAAGCTGTATTGTTAGTTTCTGTCAACGAGAGAGCCAATACCGCGAGGAGCAGAGCTACAACTCGCAAGTCACGTTGGATGACCCAAACCGCATTACCAATAAAATGAAGTTGCTTGAAAGACTCATTGAATATGGTGTTGTTTTTAACAAACAAACCATCGACTTAAGTACCAACCTAAAGCGTTTAGTTCGCGGAGTGGTTACTGGTATTATCATGGCCTTTGTGATGTTTATTGTGCTCAACGCCCGCTCTAACTTTCAAGAAGTCACCGTCGCCCTTATTGCTTTGCTTGGCGTAATTTATGGCCTTAGAGAAACGTTCAAAGAAGACTTAACCCAGTGGGCATGGCGTCATATTCAACGCGGCCGGCCAAAGTGGCGCAACAAGTTTAAAAACTCAGTAACGGACGCCATCGTTTGTACACAAACGATATGGCTGGAACATATTCGCAAAAAAGACCTACCAGAAGACGTTGATAAGCTGCTAAAAAAACGTCGACAGCAAAATAAACAAGCTGCGCATCTACTGCATTTTTGCTGTAAAAACCAAGTACATATTGATGAGTTTTTACCCGGTTACGAAGAAGTACAGCAACGTATCACCTTTAACATGAGTTCGTTTGTACGCTATCTAAAAAAAGGCGCAGGAAAGCTTTATAGCCTTGAAGGGAAAAAGGTCTCGAAAAAGTCAGTTGAACGTCGCTATCAAATCAACTTGGTAATGCGGTTTAAATCTTCTCAAGGAATACAGTTAGAAAGGTATAAACTCACCATGAACCGCTCTGAAATCGTCGCCATAGAGCTTATGGCAAGCGATTCCGTCTATATTGAAAACGACGCTTAAGCACTGACGCAGCTTCGTATAACCACCGACAAAACGGATTGGAAGCAGGTTTATCCTGCACTCCAATCTTAAATCCAGCCATGCGGCTACTCAAAGGATATTAATGTGCTTTCTTTGGTCCGTAACGAACCATGTCTCTGCCGTTTTCATACACGTCTTGAGATACCCAACGACCCAACAACAATTGGTGTTTATCATCCAAAATCGCAATAAATGGTCTGCCATCGCTGTTGTTCGTTGCCAGTGCCACACCGGCCACGTTTTGCAACCCTAAGCCATCGTTATCAATTAGCAACAAAAAAGCTTCCAGCTCGTCCAAAGTTTCAATGATATCTTTATCGTTGATCATCTCTTTACTCTCACTTACTCAGTATGCCGCGTAGAATACCAGTTCTGCTGAAATGATTGAACCCAACACCAAATGCCGTTTAACCAGAGTGACCCATACAGAAATCCAAAACAAAGCAAGAATAAGCGAGCAATAAATAGTCGGGTTAAACGTAGGGTCAACAGCAATGCGCGGCGCGCACATCACTGTTGACGGTGGTTACTGCTTGTAAAAATGTAAGGATCAGTCCACCGTTGGTTTTACCTCTCTGGGCTGATCCTGCATTTTTTGAAACAGCCAACCAATTCCCACCAAACATAAGCCTAAACCGATAAAAGACAAGGCGCGCAGCAAGCCTTCGAGGTTTGCCATATCGACCACAAAAGCTTTTAAAATAACAATGGCTAGCCCTGCAAAACCGGCATTAATCAGCACTTTATGCTCTATCCGCTTGGCAACAAAAATTAATACGGTTGAAATCAATAGCCAAACAATCGAATAGGTATATAACTCGGATTGCTCCATCGGCATCGACAGCACAAGGAAACCTTCATGAAATAACGCCCGAATTTCACCATTGATAAACAAGACCCCTAGCAAGGCTATCAGCCCGTATACCAAACGCTTAAATTGCGGTGGTATTAACTTAAACTGGAGCATGAAAGCGAATACGCATGCTGGTACCAACCACTGCAAAAGTAACCAATTAAACACGCCGTCTCCAATATATTGCCTGTCAAAAAACGGATTATTGGCAAACGAAATATCGGCGTGGAGCAACGCGCTTCCAAGTAATAGCAAGCTAGCTGCAAGCGGATAAAGTCTGTTGCCCTTGTCGCTGAGCTGCCCTCGCCACAGATATACAGCGCCAAGCACCAGCCAATTCAAAGCAAGCAACACGGATTCTTGGAAACCGAGATTAGTAAAATCAGGGTAGTCACCAATCACGAGATAACTTGTTTCGGTCGTAACCAGAAGCGCCACAATATGCATTGCGACGCCCATAAACCAAGTGTTCAGGGCCTTTGAAGGGTTGTGTTTGGTAGCAAACCAAATGATGCCCAGCACCAGCGGATAGACCACAAGTGTCCAATGTATAGTTAAAATCGTTTCGTGCTTGTAATCTGCAAGCCAAGGCGCAAAAGTAAGACGGGTAACAACGGCAATAAGTGCAGCCTTATACAACCAATCAGGTATACGCACTTTGTACTTCCAGCTCAAATAACTCATAGACGCCACTTGTGCCGCAATCGCTAAAGTCAACGAGCTTGCCGAGAGTAACATCGTAAAACACAAACTCAGCATGGCATTCGCCAAAATAAGGTAAGTGACCTGCTGAATATTAGTATCCGTTTTCATCGCACAATACGAAGCGAAGAGCCCGATGGCCAACATCTCAACCGCCCATACAGGATATAAAATTGCTTCTGCGACTCTAGGAGAAATAGCGTAGCTTACACCGTAAAGCGCAAGTGGTGCCACGTTCAACAGCATCAAATAAGCGAGTCTTGATGGATATCGCTTAATCATCATCATGCTAAATAACATCGTGATGACCACTGCTACTTGGATAAACAAATACTTACCGGTGAAAGGAAAAAGTACGTCGTCGTAAGTGCCCACTTTGGGCATCAAGTAGAATGAGAGAAGTACAAACAATAGTAAATAAAATGGCCAACTATCCAATGCACTATGTCTATAAGCCGCACACAAAACCACGCTAGCAAATAAGACATTAGCCCAAATAAGCGTATCGATTTGGGTTTTTATTATTAGCGCACATGCGATAAGTAACAGTGGGAGTAAAATTCCCAACTGCTCTTTCCTTGGCATTAATAAATCTTTGACAGGCAACGGACTTATCATTGAATTCGTCAGTCGCCAACCCAGTACGTCTACCAACACATATAAGTACATAGAGATAAGCGCAAAAATCAGCAGCACCCAAAAGTCGCCGCTTCCACCAACCGCAACCGCGGTGCAAAACCATAAGAAATGCCCAACAAAGCTTTGCCACCACAGCCATTTGCGCTTCACATAATCCGCAACCCAAATCGCAGAGAGTGAAACAAAGCTTATATACAGCAGTAACGCACCGATATTATTAGAACCGGTCGATACCAAAGCAGGCACGACATACGCACCAACGATGCCGATACCTGCGAGCACAGGGCCAAATCTCAGTGCCAAAGAGGTCGCAGCCAATGAAATAATGGCGAGTAAAACAAAGGCCATATTAGCCGGTATAAAATGATAGAAATCAAAAGCAACCAATGTCATGGCAAAGCAAGTGATCACGCCACCACTGGCAAGTGCTGCAGAAATGTATGGCGTATTAATTTTTAGCTTTTCTTTGTAGCGATTTACAACTTCAGCGGCAGTAACCAAGCTAATTCCAAAAAGGGCCCCCAGTATCACTCGCACACTAGGGGGAAGAAGTCCGGCTTCAATAGAGTACTTCGCTAGAAAAACGCCGCCCAAGGCTAGCACTACGGCACCTATCCAAAAAAGTCCATTCCCTTTTAATAAAGAATCTAAAGTAAAGTCAAATTCAAAGGCTGGTTTACTCTTACTAGGCTTGGCTCTTGCGATAGTCACCATACTGTCGCTTTCAGGCTGCTGAGGTTGTGTAGGATTGGCTGTTGCAATGGAGCCACCCAATGCTGTTCGTGCAGTTAATGATGTGCTATCAGCTGTTTCGTCATTCCTTTGTCCACGCACAGAAAGCTTCTTCTCTGAACGTGCTTGATCTGAGAATTCACGACCTTCAAGTGTCGAGATCCGGCGACTTTGCTGCTCTATCGTATTTTGTAACTGATGTACTTTTTTGACAAGTTGCTTAAGCCTTTGTCTATCTTGTAGAGCAAAAACAGCGCCAATAAATACAAAAAGATAAAAAATAAAAGAGATAAACTCCGTTTCCATACGATTCCTTATTTGTTTGCTAGACCCTAGCTAACCTGTATTAGAAACAGTATGAGATCAACCACACCAATAAATCAATCTCTCATGATAGGTGCCATAACTTTAGCAAGCCACATTAAAGTATGATGACTTGAAATTTTCTAACATTGGCCAAAAATGCACATGCGCCCCGTTGTCATATTACCCCCTTGTAAATAAACTAAAAAATTATATTTTAGGGACGTTGTTCTAAGGATCTTTCTATGCGTTTTTTATCACTTTTATTCGTTATAGCGGTTTCTGGCTGTAGCTATACTCAGCCGAACTTAAAGTCAAAACAATGGCGTTATGCGACCGATCCGCATGGCAGCCAAGCAATTCTGAATGGCCCACTTGTTCATGAAGATCAAGTTGCTATTCAGTTTAAACGCGTGCCGCGAGTCGATAAACAAAACAACTCTTGGGTAGAGCTTATTTACGACTTGCCCACTAAACAGCTCCCCTCTCAATTCAACATTGCACTGACGTATAAAAGTGATAACGCTTTGATAGTTAAGTTATCGCAACAGGAGTATGGCGGCTCAGGTGATAAAAGCTATGCTCACTACCAAACTAAATTACCAGCATCAGATACTTGGCAAACAATCAACGTAGCTCTGAATGATTTTGCCAGACCCAACTGGACACCTGCTTGGTCAAAAGACAAAGGGGTCATACTCAAGCATGTTTCCGCACTTTACTTTGTACCAGGCTTGACAGACACAGAAGGTGGCGAAGCAAGCCTTGCAATAAAGAGTCTTCGAATTGAGTAATTTAGCCAATTAAATTGATGTGCATCTACATGTGGGGTATTCCACTTTACTAAACAATCGCTGCCAATTTAAGGTTAAAGCGAATAACGTAAACGCAATGATTTGAATATGATTTTTCAATAACGCAGAGTGTAGCCAGCTCATATAATTGTTAAATTATTAGCGCTGGCTAATCAGGGAGTAATTAAGCGTTAGATTACGCACCTAACGCAGTTAGCTTTTCTTTTAATTCTTCTTTATTGATTAGACCCATTTCGTGCTGCTTTTTGGTTTTACGAATTTCATCGAAATTGTCCAGTTTCAAACGTGCTTTAGCCAGCTTAGTATCAAACTCGTCTTGTGAGATAACATCAAGCTTTAGCGCTTTTTCTAGTTTCTCTTTTTCACCATCAAATTCTTTTTGGAAAACCGCTTTTTCCTGGATAACTATCTGATCTTTTAGTTGCTTCTCGATAGCGATAACTTCCGCTTCCAGATCGTCTTTACGCTTAATTAACGGATCGATACGCTCGATAGTGTCTTGCAATACAGCTTCAAGATTTGCACCATCGTTTTTGATTAGGTTTTCAATATATTTGCGGCCAATATCTTGGTATGCAATATTAAGTTGACCATCGATTGACGCGATATCTGATTTCAAACCTGCAAGCTTTGCATTGTCTTTCGTTGAAGACACAATATCACCGCTTAGTTTACTGGTAGATTCACCAATACTACTGCCAATAGATTGCGCTTGAGTTTTGAATTTATTTAATAGACTCATGGTTATTTTTCCTTAAATAGATTGAGATTTTCAATTTATGTAATATCTAATACGGCAGACAAACCGAAAAAATATATTTCAGATTAATTACGTAATAATTATCAAGCCCAGAGTATCTTGATTTAACTTTAAGACACTCGTTTCTTGCGCTTCGACATGATGCGTTTAGTGCCACTCCACGCCATCCAACAGCCGAATAACACAGCTCCCACGACCAAAGAGTAAATAGCAAAAGAGGCGACTTTAATAATAAAAATGACGAGCAAGGTGATAAATAGCACAACAAACAGCAAAAGTTTTGGTGATTTAGCTAGTTGCTTGGCAATAAAAGAAGGTAAAAACGCACTTAATATGCGCTCCAATCTTTGAGCATTCATAACACTATAATCCTTGTGTTTAAGTGAGATTATTTTGAGACGGGCAATAGGTTATCAGCTTTATTTCTACCTGCCAAATTAATTATAGGTTAATTATCAAACTGAACAATCCCTTTCTTCAAACTAGTTACCAAATGAAACCAACCAGGAAAATAAAAATTAAAATTAAAAATTTACAACAACTTAAAGAAAGCCATCTATAAATTATGGGGTTTAAATCCTTTTCATTTAATCAACAGTCAATAGAATTGAACCACCTTACCCATGATTCAGGTTCTGATAAAATAAATTTGAACGTTTGATTACTCTTTAATGTAATTTGGATCGCTTGAGTTGTAAGAGGAAGCAGTCCTGCGCCTTTGCCAAGGCACTGTTCAACCTTAATCACATCAGCGACATCAATTTGATATGGACCTAGCCCCAGCAAGGTATTGAAAGGAGTAAAATGCAGTGTATCTGCCGTCGCCCATAATCTTCCATCAGCACGAGCGACGCCACATTGAACAGTAGCCATTGAAGAAATCGTTGCCATATCCGTCATAAATAAGCCTCATATGAATTACCGATATCCATCACTATCTTAGTAAAGTGATGTCACGTCACCAGTGATAAATCTCATATTTTGACTATGACAATTATCACTGTTCTCACCATAGCGATTCTGTAATAATCAAAAATAAAAACTTTGCGCAGAAATGATGGACTCTCCTATCCGCCATACAACAGACTGGCGTTTTTCAACACTTGCTTCTTGGTTAGGTGTCACACTTGCATGTATGTATTACCGTAACTCTCAGCTCGCATTGGTCGGCCAGCTAATCATTAGCGGTGCCATTTTGACATTGCTGTTTTTTATCATTCACAACCCAAATAAGCGAGTCCATGCGGCAGCCTGTACCTACCTAGTATTGATAGCGCTACTTATGCAGGTATCAACAACTTCATTAGTTTTTATTCATTTGGTCATGTTTTCTGCAATTTTTAGTCCGCACTTTTCATTCCCTAAAGTTCTGTCTGCCGTGTTACTTGCTATGCTGGTATACGGATTTACACACTATACAAGGTGGGAGGGTAGCGTACCTTGGATCACCTTTGCTGTTTGGCTATTTTTTTGTGCAATGAACTGGTTTGTCAGCAGACGCATAGTTGAGAGCCTCAATATGCACTACCAATCTCGGCAAAATTACAAAGAGCTTAAAGCCGCGCAACACATGATGGGAGCCATGTCAGCAGCGCAAGAAAGACTCAATATTTCCCGAGAATTGCATGATTCACTAGGCCATAAACTCACAGCACTGAGTATTAATCTTGATTTCGCAAAAAGAACGGCAAGCGAAGATATGGAGCCAACCCTAGCGAGTTGCCATCAACTAAGCCAAACTTTGCTTGAGGAAGTAAGAAGTATCGTATCCACTCAGCGCCACAATAAAACACTCTTGAAACAAGCACTAGAAGCAATTTTCACGGCCACACCCAATTTGCGCTACACCTTAAAGCTAGACCGTGGATCAGAACAAATCTCGCAAGCGCATTCACTCTGCGTGATCCGTTTTTGTCAAGAAATGGTAAGCAATACGCTCAAACATACCAAAGCAAATCATATCAATTTTGAGGTCGTAATTGACACAGCAAACCATAATCTAAAAGCTAGCGCCTTTCACAACCAAAGCGAGTCTAGCTTGCCAAAACAAGGCAATGGCTTATCTGGGCTACATGAGCGACTAGCACTACTTAACGGCTCATTCACACAAAAAATTGAAAATCAAAAGCTCATCAGCTCAATAACCATACCTGTACCCGAACTTAACCTTTTATCCGAGAATATTACATGATCAATTGCCTACTCGTGGAAGACCAAACCTTGGTGAGGTTAGGCCTAGCCAACTTGCTTAACCTTGACGAAAACATTTGTATAAAAGGGCAAGCTGAAGACGGTATACAGGCACTTGAGTTACTCGCTTCACAACAATTTGACATCATCTTACTGGATATGCGCATGCCTAATTTAGATGGACTAGGTGTACTTAATGCATTGCGCACTAACGCAATACCCACTCCAGTTTTGATTATCACTACCTTTGAAGATTGCGATGTATTGGTAAAGGCCATTAATCTTGGTGCACGGGGCTATGTACTTAAAAATATTGAACTAGAGGCATTAATCGACGCCATCCAACAAGTGATTGCAGGGAAAAAAGTGCTACAAAGCGCTTTGACGACTTACCTTCTAGATCAGCAATTAGCACCACAAGAAAAATTGACTGAAAAAGAACAAGCAGTGTTGCGCTGTTTATCTCTCGGCATGTCAAACAAAATCATCGCCAACACCTTACACAATTCCGAAGGCACCATTCGCAACCATGTCTCTCAAATACTCGCAAAACTTGAAGTTAAAGACAGAACCCAAGCGGTCATAAAGGCGATTAACCAGAGTTTGATTTAAATGAAGCTTAACCGTGACGATAGCTGGTTATTGAAAGTGAGCTCAATCCGGTTAGCGCCAAAGCTGACGGCTAGGATGGCATTAACTATCCGAAGCTAAGGTTATTTATACAAAAAAGCATAAAACGTGATACGAACTAGGTCCGCATCACGAATCAATATTACATTTCCGTACAGGCAACTTTATCCGTAGGATAGCAAGTGCCGGTAACTAAACATTTTGGACCCATGCTGCACCACTCAGTTTGCTTCACGCCACCTGCTACTTGAGGAGTCGCTTGCGCATTGAGTTCGGTATTATTAGATAGAGATTTAAGTGGTTTTTTTTGTAATTTCAATTTCATTCTTTATTTTCCTTATTGATAATTTGTACCCTTTTTAAAAGAGTACCCCAAAGTATCACCTTTAGAGATAAAGAACAATAATTCAGCAAATACTAAAATTGTAAATAATTCTTTCGCTCAATTTTAACTAAGGGCTTAGCATGCAATCTTTACATATCGGATAATTTGTTGCGTGCATTGGACTGAGCTCAACCCAGTCCAATGCCTTTAAACTAGTATAGTGCTCGGTCTCTTTGCCCATACCCATAATAAGGAAAAGTATCCCAGCAAAATAGACCATCTTCTCCCACCGCACAGGTTGAATCTTCCATTAATTTCGTCACATTTTGAATCGAAGGAAGCGTTATCCCCTTTCCTTCATTACTCCCTAAGGGCCAGCAAGATAGACCGTTATCATCTACTGCACAAGCTTGGTAAGTGTATACTTTGAGTTGCGTCGGATTAACGAGTGGTTTGCTATATACATCATTAGCGCGATTCCAGCACACCGCTCTATCAAGTTCTAAAACACATGTTTCTATAGCACCAACTGAGACACTTTTAGTAGTTAATAAGTCATCAGGAACAAACAGTTCTTCATGAGTTCCCTCCTCGATACATTGCACAAAGCGAGAATTAATCTGCTGATAACCTCTAACCATGCAAATACGGTCCTCACTTAAATCCAGAGATAATATGTTATCAAAATACATACTAGGATAACTCCAATCAGCCCCAGAGTTGTCGCTGTCACACAAAAAGCCGCCTGTGTATAAAGCGCATACGCTAATACCTTCCCAACTAAGGTAAGATTTTCTTGCTGCGCTTCCATTACTAATAGAATCTAAATTTGTTGGACGCGCTTGCAGTCGAATTTTAGGGTCTTCTTGGCTCCATTCTTTTACCAACTCGAAACACTCCAACTTACCATTTTCAACGATACATAAGTTGTCATCTCTCAAAGAAATGTCATCAGGATAGTATTGTTTATCACACAAAACCTGACCGTAAGAATTACTTGAACACTCTAAGCCACTTTCATCAGCATCATAATATAAACACCCATTGAGCCGTAGAACAGGTTTGAGTTGAATGGATGAATAAGATATCCATGTTCGTAATGAGCTAATTTGCTCATCAAGTTGACTGTTTTTGTCCTAGCTATTGAATTTTCTTCATTCCTATACTGGAGAACATAATAATAACGACGAAAGGTTACTCAGCATGATTGCAGCAACTCAATCGCACAGAGTCAGTTCAACCAAAGGTATACCACCGCATACACTATCACTTCTGATAGCGGCTGTATTATCAGGCCATAGCTATGCCGAAGCGGAGTCCACGCTAAGCACTCAGCAAAGCAAAAAAATTGAGCGGATCAGCGTTACCGCAACGCGGCAAACCGAAAACCTACAAGATGTCGCACTTGCGGTGACCGCGCTCTCCGCCTCAGAGCTTGAGAAGATGAACGTACAAGACCTCGGTGACTTGGCATCTCACGTTCCGAACCTTAACCTGCACTCAGGTGATGCTTCCAACGCCGTCATTTATATTCGCGGAATTGGCCAAATTGACTCTATCTCCTTTAATGACCCTGGCGTTGGTGTGTATCTCGACGACGTATATCTTGGGCGCGTTCAAGGTGCCTTTTTAGATGTTGTCGACCCGGAACAAATCGAAGTATTACGCGGTCCACAAGGCACCCTTTACGGTCGCAACACCATAGGTGGCGCGGTGCGTTTCAGTAGTGCCAAACCTTCGCAAGATAACGAAGGGTATGTCAGCGTGGCACTTGGAAATTATAATGCTCGGACGATAAAAGCTAGCGTCAACGGCGCATTGATTGAAGACACGCTCTCTGGACGTTTTGCGATTGCCAAAAGTAGTCGAGATGGTTTTAGTGAGAATCGCTATAACAATAGTGACGACCACGACAAAGACACCTTAGCGTGGCGCGGCAGTTTACTTTATCAACCAAGTGAGAATTTTTCGGCCTATTTAGTCGTCGACGGCTCGAACGCATCCCCCTCAAGCTCACGCACCCCACATAGAGAAACGCCTATCTATTCGGTGGTAAAAGAAGGCTACTACGCGCCCGAGGAAGACCCTTTTCTCGTTGACGTTAACTACAACGATTTAGAAGAACTCGATACCTCGGGAGCGAGCTTAACGCTTGAATATCTCACGGGCCACTCGGTATTTAAATCCATCACTGCTCGACGCGAAATGGAATACCGCACGCACTTAGACTTAGATGCCACCCCCGATGCATCATTTGGTATTTTTAATTTCGAAGATCAACAGCAGATAAGCCAAGAATTTCAATGGTTATACAAAGACGACCAGTTCTCCTTGGTATCTGGGCTCTATTACTTTAATGAGGACGATCTGAGTTTTGGCGGCTCCGTTGCTCCGGACTTTTTCGTTATGGTGGCACCAGATGTTTACCTGCCTTGGCCTGTGATTAACGCAGGAGAACGCGATCAAGAAAATACCAGCTCAGCCCTCTACGCTAACCTCTCTTGGTCTTTGGCTGAAAAGCTCGACATCACGCTTGGCGCACGCTACACCATTGAGAAAAAAGAAGTCACGTCCAAAGGCGAGGAGTTTTTTGGCACCGGTGTAACAACGGCTGAGGAAATGGAAGCGGTATTCGGCACAGGCATTGGCTATAGCCCTACAGGCTACAGCGCATCCAAGGAGTGGAAAGAGTTTACCCCAAAAGTGGTGTTCGATTACACCATATCTGACGACAGCATGGTTTACCTGAGCGCCGGAAAAGGGTTTAAAAGTGGCGGTTTTAACGGCCGGATCACCTCATTTGCACAACCTTTTGAACCAGAAACCTTGTGGAGCTATGAAATTGGCTCTAAGTCCTTATTGAATAAGCAGAATATTCGCTTAAATACCGCGGCTTTTTTCAATGACTACAAGAACTTTCAGCTCAGCCGCTTTTCTATCGACCCCGACACCGGCGCGTTTTTATCACTGTTTGAAAATGCAGGTAAAGCCACCATTTATGGCGCTGAAATGGAGCTCGAAGCCGTGGCTTCCGATAACCTCACTCTGAACCTCAACCTAGGCTATTTAGGGGGCGGTTATGATGAGCTCATCGGCGACTTTGGGAAAGAAGTCAGCGATGAAAGAGAGCTGGTTAATTCACCCAAATGGAATGGCCGTGCAGGCTTTGAATACTTCTTTAGCGCTTTTACGCAAGGCGAATTTTCGCTACGTGGTAGTGCCGCCTATCGCAGTAAAACCTATCTCACCGTGAGCAGCTCTGAGGTACTCGCACAGTCAGGCTACACCCTCTTTGATATGTCACTACACTACCGCTCCGCGGACGACAGTTGGGAAGCGAGTTTATACGGCAAAAACTTAGGCGATAAACGCTATCGCCAACACGGCTTCGATCTTAGCGCAGCACCTGGGGTTCAACTTGGTTATTACGGCGCGCCTAGAACGTACGGTATCAACCTTAAATATAAGTTTTAATTATGAAATTAGACAAACAAACACAAGCACTGTTAGACGACCTCGCGGCTCAAGCTGGCGACATTCATGACATAGAAATCTCCATTGAGACCTCACGACAAGGCGCAAGAGCGATGTTTTTGGGGCTCGCGGGAGAAATTGACGCACAAGTAAGTAGCCAAGACCTACACATTGAACACAATGGTATTCACGTGGGCGTTCGCTGTTACCGCCCAGCGCAGTCTTTGGCAAGCCCCAGTCCCGCGGTGGTGTTTGTCCACGGCGGCGGCTGGTCTTTAGGAGATGTCGACTGCTATGACGGTCTGGTAAAAGACTTATGCCAGCAATCCGGTGTCGTTTTTTTCAGTGTCGAATACAGCCTCGCGCCCGAGCATAAGTTTCCATGCGCCCTGCAGCAAGTGCTCGCCATAGTAGATTGGCTGCAAGGAAACCACCAGCAGTTGGAGCTAGACCCCACTAAGATTTCACTGATGGGCGACAGTGCAGGTGGTAACTTAGCGCTTGTTGCAGCGCATAACTTACATCAACAACAGCCAAACACCCTAAGTAACTTATACCTAGTTTATCCGGTAGTTGATTCCTTTTCTCCCCATGAAACCTATCCGTCACGCATGCAGTATGGCGATGGAAACTTGTTGCTAACCAGAGACGCAATTAAAGACACCTGCAACTGGTATCTCGCACCCGAGCAAAGCGCTGCGGACGTCAATGTCTCGCCATTATTTATTGAAGACATGACGCACCTTCCTGCCACTAGTGTGCTGCTTGCCGGCTGCGACCCACTTTACGACGAAGGAATACTGCTCGCCAAAAAACTAAAGCAAGCGGGTGTGCTTAATACCCTAACTTGCTTTGAAAATACCATACATGCGTTTTTCTCCTTTGCCGTGCTCGACGTCTGCAAGCTCGCGCGCAGTAATATCGCCAATCAGTTAAAACATGACTTGACCTAGGATAAAAATATGAAAATCACAGACACAGCGTTGCGTACTCACACTTATGGGTTGCTCGTTTCTATCTCACTCGCAGCTAGTGGTGTAGCGCACGCATCAGCGACACTTGAAGCAACCTATACCACGGGTATTAACAATGGCTGGCAAAAGATCGAAAGGTGGCGAGATAGCTCAGGGCATATCGGCAATGAAAGCTTTCCTGCCGACGGCCGGGGCGATCAATCAGGTCAGCGTGCTACTTTCTTTGCATCTAGCCAACCAAGTTCTGCGCAGTTTCTGCTTTATCATGCGCCGGGTTGGGATAGTAACAGCCGCCAAACACCGGTGTTGCTGATCCACGGTGCCAATCAAGATGCCGATTTGGCTTGGGCAAATCCAAACGAGGCCGGTAGTTACGGCTGTGGTCGACAAAACTGCCCTTCGCAAGGCTTAATGCAAGCGCTTGCCAATGATGATTACAAGGTTTTTGCCTTAAATCTGGCGCATAAAAATGGCGATGGCTTTATCTGGGCGGAGCAGATAGCCAATGCCATCGCTCAGGTTAAAAATAAGACGGGGGCAACGCAAGTCGATTTAGTCACTTGGTCAAAAAGCGCGTTTAATGCCCGCATGTATATTTCTTCTTTGACCAATGCTTGGAGCACTAAATTTAACAGTGATGTACGCAAACTGGTGATGCTCGGCGCCCCCAACAATGGCATTGATTGGTCATTTCGTCACGGCGTTAATCATACCTATGGTGCTTATTCGCAATGTGGCGGCAGTATAAATGGGCCTACTGCGCATGATCAAATATTATGTTTTGGCCTATGGTATTCGAGTTCCGAGTGGGTTTACGACTCGCCTTACTTTCCCGGCTCCGCGCAGATGCTAAAAGCACTAGATGATAAATATGCACTCCCCACCACAGAGCAAGATTGGTACACCACTTACTACGGTGGCTTAGGGTTTGTGAGCAAAGGCCGAGGTATCGCAGCGTTTACGGTCAACTCACTGGTAGACCAAGTTCGTAGCGCTGGCACCGACAGCAGCGTTCAAGTTTATAATCTTTGTGGCGATCAGGCCGATATGGCATTTATTCACAATGAACATACCGGCCCTTCCGATGGCGTTGTATTTATCAGTAGCTGCATCGACAGCACAGGAATAAGTAACTTGGCGGGCTCAGCGGTTGTGACCACCAACCATCTAGAGCTTGGCTGGGAACCCAGTGCAATCAACCAAATCAAAAATTGGTTAAGTGCTCCCTAGGCAACCCCCTCGGCGGGTGGTGACAAAATACTGCACTAAAGTTGCAACGCAAAACTATTGCTATCTTGAGTTGATGTTGATTAACTGAATTGTTGAGAGTGACAGGATGAGCTTACGTATTTATGTCAAACACCGCTATTGCACCTTGCTACGTGCAATTGATGCAGCACACACTCACCGCAGCAAAACTGGAATTTGCTGCGGTCGCGCAGTATTTGGCTATCAATAAAGCCATTGACGCCCTAGATGCCATTGAGTTTATGCGCGTGATGGAACACTGTGCTGTCGAGCTCAATGACGAAAGTCTAAACCTCAACCGCAAAAAGCTTCTGCCTGGCACCAACGAATTTGTATTCAATAGCCTGCGCCATTGCCGCACCATTACTCAGCTCTTACAGGAGCTTGCCCGTGGCTATAACTTTATCCACGCGGGGACCTACAATTTCTGCGAGGTGTCACACTCTCAAGTGAGTTACATAATTGATGATGCAGCCTTTGACTACGCCACAGCCGCTGACGCACAATTTTCTCGCTGTATGTTAGATAGCATGCTGATATTGATCCATGGCCTCGTAAAATATGTGTGCGCCGAAACCACCCCAGTTCAACTCACACAAGTGCAGACCAAAAGTGACTCAAGCTCGCTGCTAAACTCGGTTATCACCCACATTCCCATTAAACCCGTAAGTAATCGCTACTTACTCACCTATAAATACCAAGAAACGAATCAATCATTGGATTTGGCGAAGCTAGAGCATCTAACGCTCAATACCATTTATCATTCGCTCGCAAAAACGCTCCATCACCAGCAATCGATCAACGACCATGCTAATTTGCTCGATAAAGTCTATAGTGAGCTTAACGCAGGAACACTGTGCCAAGAACAAATGGCTGACAAGCTCAATATCAGTCCGGCAACATTAAGACGAAGGCTCGCTGAGTATCAAACCAGTTTTAGACAACTAAAAAACAACGTACAGAACAAGCAGGCCAAACTGCGACTGACTCAAGGCAGTAGTTTGTATGAAGTGGCGCACACACTGCAGTTTTCAGATGAGCGTAGCTTTATCCGTGCGTTTAAGTCGTGGAACGGCGTAACGCCTATGCAATTTCTGCAGGGTTTGAGTTCAAAGTCCTAACTATTTAATTTTGTTTAGAGCTGCTAATACAACTCATGTAAAAGTTGACGTTAAACAAAGCAAAGCACAACAAAAATGATATTGTGCAACAAGCAAACAGAGTAAAAATGTAATACGTGGAAGGAATATGGAAACACTTCAACTTGCAGGAACGCTACTCGGCGGTTTGGGGATATTTTTAGTTGCGATAAGCATGATGACAGACGGCCTGAAACTAGCGGCCGGTTCGTCACTGCGCCGAGTGCTTGGAGTGTGGACCAAAACCCCTCAGCGCGGTATTGCTGCTGGCTTTTGCATGACAGCCTTAGTGCAGTCGTCCAGCGCGGTTACCGTGGCCTCTTTGGGCTTTGTAAATGCCGGTCTTATTACCATGCATCAGGCGCTTGGTATTGTCTATGGTGCCAATGTTGGCACCACCATCACTGGCTGGTTGGTAGCCGCGGTTGGATTTAAATTTAATATCCAAGCTATCGCACTCCCCTTGATAGGCATTGGTGCCTTAATGAAGTTGCTACTTCCTCGCTCGCGACTGGCATCGGCAGGCATGGCCTTGGTTGGTTTTGGGCTATTTTTTATCGGTATTGATATTCTCAAAGGCGCATTTGAGCATATTGTCGCTGCGTTTGATTTAAGCCAATTTACCGCAGAGGGAATAAACGGCATGTTGACCTTTTTGCTGGTAGGTATGGTGATGACAACCCTTACTCAATCCTCCAGTGCTTCCATCGCCTTGACCATTACCGCCGCTGCTAGTGGCATGATTGGGTTATATGCCGCAGGCGCGATGGTCATCGGTGCAAACGTCGGCACCACGTCAACATCTATTCTGGCATCCATTGGCGCAACAGCTAATGCTAAACGCGTCGCGGCGGCTCAGGTAATATTTAATGTGTTCACCGCGATGGTCGCTTTTGCGGTGTTACCTGTGTTGTTTTATCTCATCAACTATTTTACCGCGCTTTTCGGCGTCACTGCCGATCCCGCGTTGTCATTGGCACTCTTTCATACTTTGTTTAATATTTTGGGCGTGCTACTCATCTTTCCACTCAATGACAGGCTCGCGGGCTTTTTAATGAAACGCTTTTGCAGTGCCGAGGAGACGGCTTCGAGGCCACGCTTTTTAGATAATACCATCGCCCAAACGCCAGAGCTTGCAATCAATGCGTTATTGCTTGAGTCCAAACTCGTTGCAGATAAGGTGTTGGCCCAATTTGATAAATGCCTACTCCCGACCGATAAGCTCGCGGTTGAACAGGCACTTCATGCAGTTCAATCTCTGTGTCAGCAAATTAGCCTTTTTATTGTGTCGGTAGAGCAATCAGCATTATCATCACAGACCACCTCACTACTCGCTAAACTCATGCGTATTGAGCAGTATTTGTTTACTTGTAGCCACTGTGTAGAACAATTAACGGAACACGCTCCATATAAGCAACTCGCAGAGCATCATGACTTGCATGCGCAATTGAATGAATACCAAGCCCAGCTTAGCCACTTCATGAAAACCAGCTTACATGGGCAAAGCGTAACACCTGCAGAGCTGTTGCAGGCGCAAGAGACATTGCAACGTTTACATGACGATGTGAAAGACGACTTAATTCTAGCAGGTACTCACGCATCACTGGCGATAGATAAGATGGTAAGCAATATCAATACTCTGGCGGAGATGTGGCAACTTTCACAGCAGTGGCATAAAGCGATGTTGCTGATCCACGCCATTGAAGCACAACTCTCTCCATCGCAAGCAGATTAAGTGTGAATCGATGTAAGCAGATCACGTTTTTTTAATCAGCACACATTCCTATTTTGACGACTTGATGATAAAACGTAATAAATAACTATAAAATAGGGACTAAGTTTTGAGAAAAAAAATTACAAATATTGCGACACTATGTATGCTCACCACCTTTGCTGGTAAATCGATAGCATTAGAAAAAGATCCATACCTATGGCTTGAAGAGATTGAAGGCAAACAAGCGCTAGAGTGGGTAACGGCACAAAACGATAGCTCACTAAAACAACTCAAAAGCCACAGCCAATATAATCATATCTTTCAAAATACATTAGATATTATCAATGATCGGTCTCGTATTCCTTACGCAACTGAACGTGCAGGTTATTACTATAATTTCTGGAGAGATGCGGATCATGTAAGAGGCATATACCGCAGAACAACCCTTGAAGAGTATAAAAAAGCGGATCCTAAGTGGGAAACCGTTCTCGACTTAGATGCGCTAGCAAAAGCTGAAGACGAAAACTGGGTTTATGGCGGGATGAACTGTCACTATCCAAAGTATGAACGCTGTTTGGTGTATTTATCGCGCGGTGGTGCTGATGCAAAAGTCGTGAGAGAGTTCGACATTCCAAGCAAATCTTTTGTAAAAGATGGATTTTATTTACCTGAAGCAAAAACCTCAGTATCTTGGTTCGACGAGAATTCAATATTTGTTGCAACAGATTTTGGGGAAGGCTCATTAACTGACTCAGGTTATGCTGGAACGGTTAAAGTGTGGCAACGCGGTACGCTGCTGGACGACGCTAAAACGGTCTATCAGGCAAATAAAAGTTCTATCAGTGCCAGAGGTTTTACGATATACGATCAAGGTAATACAAATCACTTTCTATACGATTCTACAAGCTTTTATACTCGCGACGTCTATAAACTCGAAGGTGATAAGCAGATAAAAATTCCAGTGCCTAGCGATGCAAGCCTCCTCGGATTAAACAATGGCATGCTCTTTATCCAGCTAAAATCTGCCTGGAAGCACTTTTCACAAGCAGAAGTAATATATGCCAACATTAACGATTTGGATTCTAAAAATATCCAGTTTACAAGCTTAATCAAGCCAACAGCAAATCGTTCAATAGAAAATTTGAGTTTTACCAAATCAGCTATACTAGTTACCGTGTTAGATGATGTAAAGAATAAGGTTTTCCGCTATATGCCTAAAGCTAATGGGCAGTGGAAAATAGACCCAGTGAACTTTCCTGATACCGGTTCATTATCCGTTTTTGATACTGATCCCAATAGAGACGACTTTTTTGTCACCTACACGGACTTTTTATCGCCGACCAGTCTTTACTTAGTCGATGGTAAATCACTTGGAACAACAAAACTCAAAGGTAATAAATCACATTTCGACGCAGATAAGTTTGTTACCCAGCAAAAATTTGCGACATCAAAAGACGGTACAAAAGTGCCTTACTTTATTGTTCATAAGAAAGATATCAAGTTAGATGGTAGCAATCCTACTTTATTATATGCCTATGGTGGCTTTGAAGTTTCTATGCAGCCGTACTACTCGGCATCAACTGGTAAAAACTGGTTAGAACAAGGCGGTGTTTATGTGCTTGCGAATATTCGTGGCGGCGGTGAGTATGGACCAAGCTGGCACCAAGCAGCACTAAAAGAAAATCGCCACAAGGCGTATGAAGACTTTGAAGCCGTGGCAGAGCAGCTGATAGCAGATAAAGTAACCAAGCCTCAACATTTAGGTATTAAAGGTGGTAGTAACGGCGGATTGCTAGTGGGCGCCGCTTTCACTCGCAGGCCTGAACTTTACAACGCCGTTATTTGCCAAGTGCCATTACTCGATATGAAGCGTTTTAATAAGCTACTCGCTGGCGCAAGTTGGATGGGCGAATATGGTAATCCAGATGTTCCTGAAGAGTGGGAATACATTAAAACGTACTCGCCTTACCATAACCTAAGTAAAGACAAACAATATCCGAAAGTATTTTTCACAACCTCAACCCGAGATGACCGCGTTCACCCAGGCCATGCACGTAAAATGGTTGCTAAAATGAAAGATATGGGATTTGCAGTTCTGTATTTTGAGAATACCGAAGGTGGCCATGCAGGCGCTGCAAACAATGAACAGCGAGCGATGGTAAATAGCCTTGAGTTTGTTTACCTCATGGACAGACTCAAATAGCTTTAAATTTTACTATCTAACCTGAGGTTTGGATAAGGAGTGTTCCAACTCATTGTTTCTAAAGCACAACTTAGTTTTTTCCTTGTCTAGCCAGAGAGTTTTAGGGAAAGCAAGGCGAATTTACGCACCAATAGCTGGCTATTGGAAGTGAATTCAACGCAGTTAGCGCTAAAACTGGCTGCTAGAAAGGCATTAATTATCCGCAGCTCAGGTTATCTAGTACGTTAAAAGCGCTCAACTTCATATTGAGCGCTTTTCTCATTTCACCTACTCGGCAAAACTAAGCTCCTGAGATTCAAGCGAAAATTGCTCGCCGGTATCCAGTGAAATTTCAATATAAAATACATGGTTCTGTTTGTAAGTAGGTTCACTGTTCAGTGCAAACTGGATAAATTCGCTCGCATTTTTATCTTCCATATCTAAAAACTCGGATATTGAAAAGTAGTCATTTTCACCATTATCCAGCCTACGATAATCAACCTGATTAGAGTAATCGGAACCGATATACACGATGTCGAACACCTCATTTAAGCTTGAACCTGCAGGTAACTCGTCACTAAACGCAGCGCTAGAGGTAATATTTATATCCGTGATTTTTTCATTGGTATACGGGGGAACAGGTGAGCAGGCATAAGCGGTGCTAATTAAAGAAAACTTAAAACTCGGTGCGCTTAACTGCGCTACAGACTGCGTGTCAGCTTTAAGCTGAAATATGAGCGTTTGATACGAAATAGGTTCAACGCCATCATATTCAGTGTTCACCCACTCATCTACCTGATCAGCGCTAAACTCACCGAGGTTAAAGCCGGTTATATCAAACCTTGAGTTACCAACACCACCACATTGACCATCATCAGGACCACTACTGTCGCTATTACACCCCACTAACCCTACTGCTAATGCTGCGCTTGCAAATATCAATTTTGCTTTCATTCTGGCTCCGTTTCCAGCAAGATAAAGTCTCTATTTTGAGTCCAAGACAGGATAAAAATAAAGTCGGTCAGCCACTTTATTTGTTATTAAATGTTCTCGTAACAACGATTCAGCCTGAAGAGTCGCTTTTCTTCAATATTTTAGTAGGCAGAAAATATAGTATAACCACCTGATAAAGCATCCAATGTAGGGATAACAGAATGCACAATAACGCGCGGTTTCATTATATTGATAATATGCGAGGCTTGGCACTATTGCTTGGTGTTGTTTTTCATGCGGCCTTAGCATACGGCCCTTATTTTCATAACCTTTGGATCAGTGTCGATCCAGACAAAAATGTCTTTTTTAACTACCTCGCCATGTGGACGCACCTATTCAGGATGCCACTATTTTTTATCATCGCCGGCTTTTGTGCCGCCCTGCTTATTCAAAAACGTGGTGGTAAAGCTTATATTCAAAACAGGTTAAAACGACTACTCATTCCCTTTATTATTTTCCTACCGCTCACCTTACTGGTGTTATTACATGCGATGCATTGGGGCAGCAGCGTTGCCAGCACCCCACCACCGTTATTTGGTGTTATGCAGCAGATAAAAGAGCCACAGGTGACAAGCATGCATTTATGGTTCTTATGGTATTTAAGCCAGTTCTGTGTGTTATTTTGGCTGTTACACAAGTTTCCAAAGTTTTATCAACACACTCTCGCTATCGTTGTTAAACCAGTCTTTTTATGCGTTATATTGCCGGTTATCATCACGGCATCTATGTCCAATTTGATGGTGCCATTTCCAGCTCCTGATAAACTGCAACCTCATTGGTGGGCTTACGGGTTTTATGGCTCTTTATTTTTGTTGGGAGCAGGACTATTTCATCATCATGAAGTGGTAACTCGCTACTCAAAACAATTCAATTGGTTATTAATTACTGCCTGCACTTCATTGGTTGCATACTTTTACTTTTTGCCGCCATCACCGTCGCTTGAAAAAGTCATCATCGCGGTCAAAACAGGCGACGCAACGCCTGAAAAAATCAATTTGATCAGCGTTGTAGTTCAAACCATCGCCATTCTCAGTTGGACTGCTGTCGCTTATTTAGCTGGGTTCAAATGGTTAAATCAATTTAACAAACAAAGCCGCTATATTTCAGACGCATCCTATTGGATTTATCTCATCCATATTCCGCTCCTTGTGTATATTCAACTTCCTCTTACGAACCTTGAAGTACCTGTCTTCGTCAAGTTTATTATTGCTCTATCTCTGACGGTGACGATAGGCATTATTAGCTACCATTATTTGGTTAGAAATACGGTGATTGGTATCTTATTAAACGGCCGAAAAGCCAAGCAAAAAAATGAAAAAGCAGGCATGTTGACGGCGCGATCTTAGGTAGAGGAAGTCGGCGTGCGAAAGTTACTTTCGCAAAAGCCAGAGCAAACCTCTGGCTTTTAAACAGCCTAACCGTAGCTGCGTGCAGCTTGATATGCGGCGCGAGCTTGCACTTTTTCAAGATAAGCCTTGATATTGCCATGCGCTGTGAGCAAACCGACTTTGTCTGCGATTTCTAGCATCACCGTCATCATAATATCGGCGGCGGTAAAGTCGTTGCCTGCGAAATAGCTTTGCTTGGCGAGTGTGGTATCTATATAAGAAAAGTCGACATTGGCTTCTTTAGCAATGTAACCATCCATTGGTTTATCGCCTGTACGCTGCTCCATCTTCATCATCAAAGATGCGATCACCGGCAGTGCCAATGATCCCTCAGCAAAGTGCAACCATTCTTGATATTGATAGTACTCAGGAGTCCCCGCACTTGGTCGCAATCTACTGTCTTCTGCCTTATCTAGCAGATATTCCATGATGGCTCCAGACTCACATAAGACTAGGCTGTCATCGACCAACACGGGGGCTTTTCCAAGCGGATGCACCTGTTTTAGGCTTTCGGGTGCAAGACGCGTTTCAGAGTTTCGCTCGTGCTCCACAAGGTCATAAGGCATGTCGAGTTCATGTAAAAGCCAAAGTACTCTTGTCGAGCGTGATTCGTTTAAGTGGTGAACAGTTAACATCTAATTTTTCCTGATAAATCTAATTATACGAGTTCGTCTGGACCTAAGCGCACGACAAGTTTGCCGAAGTTTTTACCTTCCAATAAGCCAATAAATGCCTCGACTGTATTATCCATCCCCTCGACTAAGTGCTCTTTGTACTTAATCTTGCCCGCGTTTAACCATGGCAGCATCGCTTCGCTGAACTCGTTGTATCTATGCCCATAGTCGTCGAATACAATAAAGCCTTGCATTTTCACTCGCTTAATCAGCAGTGTCGCCATCAGCATCGACATACGATCAGGCCCCGATGGCAACTCAGTGGCATTATATTGAGAGATCAACCCACAAAGTGGAACCCGGGCACTTGAGTTAAGCAATGGCATAACTGCATCGAACACCTTACCACCCACATTTTCAAAATAGACGTCAATTCCTGATGGACATGCCTGCGCTAATTGTTCAGCGAGGTCATCCTTGCGGTGATCAAGACAGGCATCAAAGCCAAGTGTCTCGGTAGCGTAACTGCATTTTTCGGCGCCACCAGCTATGCCAATTACTCTACAGCCTTGCAGTTTTGCTATTTGTCCAACAAGGCTGCCTACAGCACCGGTTGCTGCGGCAACGACTACAGTTTCTCCAGCTTTTGGCTGACCGATATCCATCAGTCCCATGTAAGCGGTAAGGCCTGGCATCCCTAACACGCCCAAGCTATATGATGGGTTAGGTAGATTGTTGTCTAACTTAAGTAAGCCAGTGCCATCCGAGACGCTATAGTCTTGCCAGCCACTCATCGCGAGTACCCAGTCACCTTTGGTAAATTTAGGGTTATTTGACGCTTCAACTCGGCATACTGTGCCACCCACCATCGCTTCACCAATAGCAACCGGCTCAGCATAAGATTTTGCATCGCTCATACGGCCACGCATGTATGGATCTAACGACAAAAAGACGGTACGAAGGAGCACCTCGCCCTCTTTTGGCGTTGGGATCTGTGCCTCTTCATAATTGAAGTTTTCTTGGCTTGGCGCACCATGTGGCCGTGACGCCAAGGTAATGCGACGATTCGTTTGTGCGTTTTGAGCTTGGTTTATTGCGTTACTCATGATTTATTCCTTTTAATAAGCAGGTTACAGCTGGTTTAGGTACGTCAGCATTTTCTCAGCGACAAGTTCAGAGCTTGCTGGATTCTGCCCTGTAAAAATTAAGCCATCTCTAACAGCAAACACATTCCAATCATCGACTTTCTGGAAATCAGCACCTCGTTTAACCAGCTCATCTTCTAATAAAAATGGCACAACATCAGTCAGCCCAACTGCCGCCTCTTCACTATTCGTAAAACCAGACACCACTTTACCTTTTACCAGATACTCACCCGACGTGGTTTTTACATCCATTAGCACCGCCGGAGCGTGGCACACCGCACCAACTGGTTTATCTGCAGCTAAAAAGGCGCTTATCAATTGGATTGAATTGGTATCTGTTGCTAAATCCCATAGAGGTCCGTGACCGCCAGGATAGAACACAGCGTCAAAATCTGCCGCGCTCACCTTAGCTAGTGGCACCGTATTTGCCACCCTCTCCTGCGTTTTTTGATCATCAAAATAGCGTTTAGTACTGTCGGTTTGGAAATCAGGCTGTTCACTTTTTGGGTCAATTGGCGGCTGACCACCTTTTGGTGAAGCAAGCGTTACTTCTACCCCTGCATCCACAAAGGCATAGTAAGGTGCGGCAAACTCTTCAATCCAAAACCCTGTTTTCTCACCTGTATTGCCTAGTTCTGCATGTGACGTTAGCACCATTAAAATTTTCTTTGCTGTCATCAAAGTTACCTCTCATTCTTTCTTAAAACTTCAGGCTATTTAACCTGCGGATAAATATAAAAGTATGAACTTAAGACAAGTTAAACAATGCAGACAAAAGCTAACTCTTTGTTCAAACAATTGATACAATCAATTCATCTCAGCCTGTGGAGTAATGCGTGGATATTTCGTTTGAGCAACTTAAAAGCATGGTCGTTTTTGCCCAAGTTATTGAGCAAGGCACCTTAAGCGGCGCCGCTAAGCATTTAAACTTGTCTCGTGCAGTGGTGAGTTATCATGTCAAAAAACTGGAGTCACAGTTAGGCATAAAATTGCTCAATCGCTCGACCCGCACCATTTCACTTACAGAGGCAGGCCGCGAATATTATCAGCGCTGCCGTGTGATTGCAGAGCAAGCCTTTGCTGCAAACCAGCAAATTGAGAATTTAAAGAAAGAACCAATCGGTCTAATAAAGCTTACCTGCCCTGTGAATGTTGGCCTGCAAACCATAGTGCCTGCACTCAATGAATTTAGAGCTATGTATCCAAAAATTCAGCTCGATATCATGCTTACAGATGAAGTCGTCAATATCATCAAAGAAGGGATTGATCTGGCCATTCGAGGCGCCCCACTTCCCGATTCAGGTTTGCAAGCCAGTAAACTTTCAGTGCTAAAAACCTGTCTGTGCGCATCGCCCGACTATTTGCAAAAGTACGGCGTCCCCAAACACCCTACCGATCTCTACCAGCATCAATGGGTGATTTACAAGCTGACATCGGGGGCACTCACATTGAGTAAAGGGGCTAGAGCTTATAGCATCACGATGAAAGGCGATATAAGCACCAACAATGCCGCCGCTCGCACCGCTTTTGTGGAGGGAGGTCATGGTCTTGGACGAATTCCAACTTACGATGCATTACCAAAAATACAGGCCGGAACTTTAGTGCCTGTATTAGAAGATTACACGCTGCCAGACATACATGTTTATGGCGTTTTCCCAGAAGGCAATGCCAACTCTAAAAAAGTGCGATTACTGCTCGATTTTCTAAAAGGGTATTTTCAGCGCCAATTGGTTGAAGCGTAAGCCCCAACCAATTGTGTATTTAACCTAGTAACTTTCAGCTGGTGGATGAGATACTAATGTTGAGTGACCACAAAAGGATTAATAGGAATATGCGAGGAGGCTTCCATGAAATATTTAGCACTTATAGCAACGCTCGGCATAAATAATTTAGCGGCTGCACAAGGCGAAGTAGCAGCAAAATGGCAACTGGGACAATACTCTGTATCCATTGGTGAAAAATGTGTTATTACCGTTTCAACCCCTGCTTCAAAAGAGATAATAGCAAACGGTTTCAATAACGATAAAGCCTGCAAAGTCGCCTATCTAGCCCAAACCAACATACCCAACGCTTACGTGATAGGCGGTGCACATATTCTTATCGTCGAACAGCAAACTATCCAACAAAAGAGCTGCAGACGTGTATCAAAAGCGCTTTATTTACCAATCGATGGTCAAGCCGCATTGAGCACCACTCAAATAGAAAGCGGCAACTGCGATGGCCATATAGAGCCAAACGGAGCGATGTATTTAATTTCAGCTCTGCAAAACCCAATTTAAAAGATCTGCAGCGCTCAGGGTTTATTAGACGCTTTAAGCGTCGCCCTAACCGACGGGACAAGCCGACGACTGACGGGAACACTTGCTCCATTGGTTAATCTCAAGTTGCTCTGATTATTATCACTTTCTAATGACACCACTTCGTTTAGATTAGTCAAATAAGAACGATGTGTTTTTACAAAAATAGAGGGCAAAGTAAGTTCGAGTTGTTTTAGTGAGCCTGTAAACAGCTTCTGCGTGGTATCTTTCATGTGCAGCTCAACGTAGTCCCCTGCGGCTTTGCAAAACGCGATATCCGTGAGCACAACATAGTCAGTTTTACCTGCAACACTGACTTCCAGCTTAGAAGGAGATTGAAGTTGTTTGTTCTGCGCGAGTTTGAACTCAAGCTTGGCAATATGAGCTTGATCACTACTCAACTGTACTTGCTGAGCACGATACTCTTTAGCTTGACGAATGAAAAGGTAGACTAGCAAGACTGCAATGATCACAAAGTGAGTAATTTCGTGGAAGCTTGATGCAACAAAGAGTACGGTTGCAGCCACCAATAACTGCACCACAAACCAAACCGCTAAATTATTGTTTTTGGCGCGTCGCCAACAATAGCCTAGCTGAACTAAGCTAACGAGTAATGGCACAAAGACTCCGGCAGTGGTTTTAGCATCAAAGCCTGGTGCAAAAATAATAACAATAAGCGTGATTAGTGTACCGATATAAATCCAGTGAAGCGCGTGCTTTTCTGCAACTTTTATGGAGCTATATACAAGCAACAAAGTGCCAAATAAAAACGATAAGCCCGTCACGGTCAACAGTCGAATATCATGCCACACATAGCCATAGTCAACTAACCCTCGCGATATTTCAGCACTGAGCTGCATTGCCGCGAGCAGGCACAGTACGGCAAATATCCGAACGCTTGTATTGCCATAACGACCAAAGCTCAGACTTATAAAGTACAATGCGCCCAACAAAAAGGCACCAACCAGAATCAGGCCCAAACCACTAAATGATTGAATATACTGCTTAGGATCGCCAAATTGCCCTAGCCCAATAAAATGAATTGGGTATCCTAATGAAATAAGGCTATGCTGTGCAGACAGACCAAACACCAGTTGATTGCTTTTCTTTATAAGTGAGTCTGGCAAATAAAATACGCTGTCCATTTTGCCTATTTGCTCAGTTTTATCTACGGCAGGAAAACCGCTGCTCCCCACCTTACTACCATTTAAAAAGACTTCGCTTGATGTTTTAGCAAATAAATACAACCCTACGGGCCTTGGTATTGAGGCTAATTTCGCTCGCTCAAATTCGATTAACACCCAAACAGCCTGATTTTGCGGGTCAATCTCAGATAACTTAGCTCGGTGACATTGCGGCTCAGTAAACTGTGGAATTTCTTTTGCCGAGACTGACCATGGGCAAACCGTCACGGCTTGCTCATAGGAAAATGGCAACAAAGGTTGACTGGCATAAGCCTTACCTAGAGCGCCCGAGCAACACACAGCCATCACTAAATAAAGTACAAGATTAATATTCACACTCTACCGCTTTTCCTTTTACCGTTCGTCGGCTTTTTACTACCGCTGAGCCTACAAGCCAATAAATATCGGCCTCTCATAGAAGTTCACTACCCCATAAAGTTGCCATGGTATTCAATAAAAACAAACTATTAAGGAGTAATACTATGCGATCAACACACACATTAATAGCCGCGTTAAGCTTATTCACTTGCTTATGCGTAAGCGCAGAGAAAGGTAGCGATAAGCAAGTGCTGTACAGCAATGAGCAACAAATCGAGTTTCAAGCCAACAGCGGAGAAACAACGGATGTCATAGCTGGGCACCTCTGGGTGCCTGAAAACAGGAATAACCCCAACAGCAACAAAATTAGAATTAACTATGTGCGCTTTCCTGCAACCGGCAGCAATAAAGGTTCACCTATCGTGTATTTATCTGGTGGCCCCGGTGGTTCAGGGATCGCGACTGCCAAGTGGCGAAGATTTCCGTTATTTCAAGCGCTAAGAGAGTTTGGTGATGTTATTGCGCTAGACCAAAGAGGTACGGGGCAGTCAGAGCAAACTGCTCCTTGCGTGTCTAGTGAACACATTGCGCTTAATGCTGTTACCACTGAAGCGCAAATTGCAGACCGTTACCGCAAAGCTGCATTAGAATGCTTTACTCAATGGAAGTCTCAAGATATTGATATATATGGTTATAATACCGCTCAGAACGCGCTAGATATAAACGACTTACGAAAACACCTAAAAGCTGACAAAGTATCACTTTGGGGGATCTCTTACGGCAGCCATCTGGCACTCAGTGCCATAAAAGCGATGCCAGCGCATCTTGACAAAGTAATTATCGCCAGTGCTGAAGGGCTCAATCAGACCGTTAAACTACCTCACCAAACCGATCAATACTTTGAAAGAGTTCAAGGAATTATCAATCAGCAAGCGCTTAAACAACAAGTGTCGGATCTACCCGCTTTGATACGCCGAGTGCACAGTAAACTTGAGCAACAGCCTATTGCACTTCAAATTACACAAAAAGACGGCTCAAAAACACCCATGTTATTTCAAAAGCATCATATTCAGTCGTTAGCTAGCATGATGATTGCCGATCCTAACCAATATCTTGCCATGCTAATTCACGTTTATTTAGGTTTAGATAACGGCAATACTGAGCTGTTAAAACATGTTTTGCAGCGTGGAATGTTTACCGATGAGCCCATTACATTCAAGTTGATGCCGCTGGCGATGGATGTCGCTTCAGGGATCACCGCTAAACGCCTTGCACAAGTGACAAACCAATCGCCAACAGCCTTGCTCGGCGACAAGCTTAACTTTCCAATGCCAACACTTCACTTGATAGATAAAAAACTAGACTTAGGTGATGATTTTAGAACCGCTCCCCTATCCAACATCCCAACTTTATTGTTTACAGGTAGTCTAGATGGTAGAACGTATCCAGAAGAACAACTTGAAGCTGTGAGAGGACTTACAAATTTGACCCAGATTATGGTGAACAATGCGGGCCACAACCTTTATACAAGCTCACCCTTGGTGCTCGCCAGAATGCAAACATTCTTAAGCGGAAAACCCGTCAGCGCAGAAGCAATCCAACTACCGCTACCAAAACTTGCGCTGTCAGCACCGTAATTCGAAAAAACGACTCTAAGTGAATTGAAAAAGCAATTCACTTAGAGCGGGCTATCATCAACAAAGTTGTTGATAGCCCATAAGCTTGAGTATAATCAGGCTTTTGGCCTCTTACATCCATAGCATTATGAAAAAGCTCTCAAAAGTACAAGAAAAACAACAAGCCTTGGTACTGACCATTGCAGACAAACTCGAGGAACAAGCTCGTGCAGAAATTCCCGGCATGGTGCAATGTTGGTTTGATGTGGAATATCACTTGTTCCCCGGCTCATTAATACTCTTTTTCCAATTTGAGAATGAACAAGCATTGGAAGCCGCAAAGCCAGACCTTCTTAAATGGCAAAAGCGTTTAAGCGCCGCCATGCTGAAAAAAGGGGTGATTTTAAAGGATATGCGTAAACATTTAACCTTTACTTTGCTTGGTCCCGAGGATTAAAACTGCCGATAAAATCTAGCCGGACAACTGAACGCTATTCGGCGAGTCGATATTAACAGCTCTCATTCGCCATAGTGTTGACGCCACAATTGATTGCTAAAACGATGATTGGGAATGAGTTCTTGCTTTAAAGCAAAAAATGCTTTTGCATTTGGATTGGATTTTTTCAGCTTATTGACTGCAATCCTCCAGCTCCAAAGGTTCTTATCGATTGCAAATTCCATATTGCGTTATTTTCAAGTAAGCTGCTAAAGCTCCTTATAAATCTCAAAAAAGAGGAAAGTACGTTGGATAAGAGAATTGAACCTGAGCTTCCCAGTATTACGCCAGATTTAGATCAGGTTGAAGCCTATAAAAACTCCACCACCCAAGCGAGCCATAAAACCTCAGCACCAAAAGAAAGTACCAAACAAACAAGCCAACCCGCCAAAGGTATGGGGATGATGAATTGGTTGGGTGCAATCTCGATTATTGCGTTGGCTGCTGCGGCGTTTGCGCTCTACCAACAAAACTTAACAACCCAGGCACAATTACTCGAGTCAACAAAGCGCATTGCCGAGCTTGAACATACCCTCACCGCCACAGATGAAGAGATGGACTTGTCCGCGGGTGCAATGCAAGCAAAATTGAACACACTAACCGAGCGCACAGACGAGCTTTGGTCACAGATGGATAAACTATGGGCGTCAGCGTGGCGAAGAAACCAATCAGACATCAAAAAGCTCGAAGAGCAAGCAAGTAATAACGCTAAAAACCAGACCAGTACGACTACCAAAGTAGAAACACTATCGCAGAGTCAAACAGAGCTTGCTTTAAAACTATCGCTATTAGAAGAACAACAGCAAGCCGCTAGTGTGCTAAAAAATCAAATTGCAGCCATTAATGGCGATGTTGATCAGTTAAAGTCTCAAGCGCAAAGCAGAGACTCTACACAGATAGAGATCGGCGCAAGCCTTACCCAAATAGAGATGACACAAACCGCACTGGCAGAAAAATTAGAGCGTTTGGAGCGTAAATTGGCAGCAGCCCCCACAACTCAAACGCAACCAAAAGCGAATTAATCCGCCATTATCAATGGTACATTAGCAATATGAGTTGGTAGCGAACTCGCGCAACCAACTCAGCTTTTATTCTCTTCGGCATTCACAAAGTCCCTCGCCAGTTCACAAAATATAACGTAAAATATCCTATTACATTCCTGTATTTATTCGCGCGTAAGCTTTACGCTTAAATCAATACACATTATCTACTCAGGCATACTGTTTTGCCGATTGAGTATTTCTTGCTTGAAGGCAACTATGAAAAAGACATTTGAACTAATTCACCCTAAAATCAAACTTGAAAGACGCGTTGACGCGGTTAAGCATGAACTTAAAAAATACCTAAAGCGCGAGCGCAACAAAACTTTACCAGCGGGCGCTGATTATTGGGATTTTGATTGTAAGTTTGGTAACACAGAAGCTGAAGCCGAGCCGGTGCACCTATCACAACTAAACAAGTTGATTGATAAAACGCAAACTGAAAACCTCACTTCCTTTTATGTTGAGATTTTAGCAAAGCCAGGCTATAGAAAATCAAACGATTTATCTGACGATGAGTTAGAAGACTACTAAGCCCAACTTCTGTAGGTCGAGCTTTAGCTCGACAACATCACCTGCTCTCCCCCAACAATACCAACTGGCACAAAATCACGCGCATGATACAATCGCTCGTCGAATTTTTGGTGGCGCTACTGCCGGTATAGTGAGAATTAAAAAGTATGAGCGAGTCATTTGTAGCAATCGGATTAGTAAACCCTAAATCACCAACCAATGTGGGTGGCGTATTACGGGCCGCAGGTTGTTATGATGCGCAAGCCATCTACTTTAGCGGCAATCGTTACGCAAGAGCTGCAAAATATCATACGGATACAAAAAACGTTGCCGACAACATTCCCATCAAACAAGTTGATGATTTCATCAGTTTAAAAGTAGCAGGCCGTGCACTTGTCTGCGTTGAGCTGGTAGAGGGCGCAACCCCACTGCCACAGTTTGCTCACCCCGACAACGCGTTATACATTTTTGGTCCTGAAGATGGCAGCCTGCCACAAGAAATCGTGGATGCCGCTGATGCCGTGGTGTATGTACCAACCACAGGCTGCATGAACTTAGCCGCGACAGTCAACGTGTTGTTATACGACCGTATGGCAAAACGCTCAACGGGATTTGATGCTAGTCAGATACTCACCAGCCGCGATATCAATAACCGCCTAACAGTTGGATAAGTTTTTGCTGTAAGCATCTTTTTATTTTTGACTAACCCGCTCTTTGTCCGGGTAGTGATTTGCATTTTTTAGGCTTTGTAAGTCATCAAAACGTACTCCGTGCTGAGCCATAACTGGGCGTACTTTTTTACTTATCAATTGCCGAATATAAAACGGTTGATTAGGTACAAAGTGATGGATCGTGTGCGTACGGCCAAAATCAAAACAAAATAACTGAAACGGTAAAAACCAGCGACTGGTGATCACATGGGTCTGCTCTAACACATTACTCACGCCGCCATAATAATGCATTGAAGATGTGACGAGGTTTAAAGATGCTGAGCGGATCATATTAGGCACAATCAGCACCACCATTAAGAACTCAGCAACCGCTAGTAACTCTGCTCCCCACCTAGGTAATTCAAATGGTTGTATAAATTGCAGTACGTAATAAGTAATCACACCATATAAAGTCGCAAAATAAGCCGTGGCAAGCGGAAAACCAGCATTAAAGACCTGCAAAAACGTAAAACCCTTGATTTCTCGACTAAACCGCTTGGCATTCAATAATAAACCTAGCAATCCATCTGTAACCACCACAGCTCGCAACCAAGGAGATTGGATACCATTACCCACCAAGCGCTCCTCTAAGTCTTGTTCAGTACCAGACACTTTATGGTGATGTAAATGAATTTGCCTGCGATACCAAGGGTTCACCGTATTTGGCCGCATAAGCCACACCGTCAACATCATAAAATGATATACAAATGGGCGGTCACTAAAATACTGCTTGTGGATCAAATCGTGCTCAAGTTCATGAGAAATAGAGGTAATAAAAGCCGCCAAGATAATACACAGCCATGCAGGAATAACGGCAAAATAGTAAAGCAAGGCAACGCCAATTAGCGCACTTAACGACAACAGCAAAATCACCATAGCAATACCGTTTTGCTGATTTAAAATAGGATAACGCGTTCGAAGCGTTCGCTCTTCAGCTTGAATCGCGGAAACTATCGCTTTAATGTTCTGTTTCGCCGTTAATGTTGGCATAGATAACTTAATTCACCTTTTGATATCAAGATCATAACGAAAACTCCTACTACCGTAGCAGCGGCTTTATGCCGCGACAGTTTTAAAACTGCAACGAAACACCCAAACTCCGCGCTTCTATTGACTATCGTCCATCTCACATTGTCGTAACAGCGACTTTACGCCGCGACAACTCTAAAACAGCAACGCGACACTTAAACTCCAAGCTTCTATTGACTATCGTCCATCTCACATTCCCGTAGCAGCGGCTTTACGCCGCGACAACTTTAAAACAGCAACGCAACACCTAAACTCCGCGCTTCTATTGACTATCGTCCATCTCACATTGTCGTAACAGCGACTTTACGCCGCGACAACTCTAAAACAGCAACGCGACAACACCTAAACTCCAAGCTTCTATTGACTATCGTCCATCTCACATTGTCGTAGCAGCGGCTTTACGCCGCGACAGTTTTTCAAACATCGATACAAAGCAATACCTAAACTCTACACTTCTATTGATTATCGTCCATCTCGTATTGCTTCAAAATGGCCAACATGCTCTCTGGAATTGGCGATTTATTCCCTGTTTTCATATTAAACATCACCACATTCGCATACCCCGTTGTGCATACTGCTTGTTGCGATTCGCTAAACGCCTCATAGCGCATGGTAAAGCGATCTTCTTTGATATCAGTGATATATGAACCAATATGCAAGGTATCTGGAAACGTAACTGGTCGTTTATATTGCGCGTACGTATCACGTAAAACCGGACTATGGGTAGGTTCTGATAATACAGAAAGTAAGCCCGTTTGAGTCAAAAAATCGATTCGCGCGGTTTCAAAATAGCGAAAATACGACACGTTATTCACATGCCCCAACGCATCCATTTCTCCCCACACCACATTCACTTTGGTGGTGATTGCAAACTTTTCTAAAAATTCCTGCATGATGTTGCCTTTAATTTTGTTTATTGAACTCGAGAGTAACAACTCATCGTACCAGCAACAAGGTTAACGAGATAGTTTAAGGCAACTTGTCAAAACAAAGAAAGCAAAGCCAGCATTTCGCAGTGCAACCTTACGCCCCCCCGTAGGTCGCCATTTATGGCGAAAAATAATGCCTCAGTTCCCTTCGTTTTCAGCGTAGCTTTAGATACAAACACAATTCAAGCGCAATCCCTATCATTCCATCTCACAAAAAATTGACGCCTTTTATAGGATCAACACCTAAGATAAATCACCAATGATTTTTCTCAATACTTTCAATATATAAGCAAACAGCAGAGCAATTTTTATAAGCTTGGTTTAAAAAATGCATCTGAAATCAAAATCAGAATTAAACTTAAGCATGTCACCAATATGAACAAAAGCACAAATACAGTTTATGTGTTGAGCGGTTACGCCAAATGCGCCATCACTCAGCAAGGAAAATACAAACTCGGCAACAAACACTCAATCGGCCTGCTAACCACAGACGAAAACTATGAAGATAACATCGGTAAACTTGAAGCCTTTATTAAAGATTTAGGTTGGGAGTCCATTACGTTTTGCATGGTTGAAACCGTTAACGACATCAGCACCCTATCCAACGATGTTTTGATATCAAGCTTTCTTCGTGCTCAGCAAAATGGCCAATCGTTAGTGGTAAACGACCTCCCTATTACCGTCCATTAAGGCGGTAAATGCACACTACAAGGCCTGCAACTAAAGTATTAAGCAATTCTAGATCGCGTTGAGCCAAACCGAGTAGGAGCGGCTTCACGCCGCGATCTTCAGGTACTTGCCAGCGACTACGAACAATTTGTAGCAGCGACTTTATGTCGCGACTTGTTTTTGAATCCAGCCTTCAACTTTACCTGATATCGCTTCGCCGGCAAGGCAAAAGCAGAGTGGTATATTATTTGTCGCCATAAATCGCGACCTACGCAGAGATTTGGTGTGAAGTCGCAGTTATGCGTTGCTATAAGGGAGCGCGGCGTAAAGCCACTCCCACAAACCAAGAAAAGAGCCAAACACGAGCTTCCACCAAATCCATGCCCACAAAAAAGCCGCCCTTATTACAAAGGGCGGCTTTTCAAAATTTGCTAAGTCGCGCTAAAGCGCGACTTACAGCCTCTTACGCGTCGCGGTAAGTATCAACCGCTGGGCAAGAACAGATTAGGTTACGGTCGCCGTATACGTCGTCGATACGGGTTACCGTTGGCCAGAATTTGTCTTTTGCTACGCTTGGTACTGGGAATGCAGCTGCGAGGCGATCATATGCACGGTTCCAGTCGTTGCTGAGTACGTCTGCTTGCGTGTGTGGTGCGAATACTAATGGGTTGTCTTCGATAGACCACTCGCCTGATGCAATCTTGTCGATTTCACCTTTGATAGAAACCATAGCTTCGATAAAGCGGTCGATTTCTACCTTAGACTCAGATTCCGTTGGCTCAACCATAAGTGTGCCCGCTACTGGGAACGACATCGTTGGTGAGTGGAAGCCGTAGTCTTGTAGACGCTTAGCAACGTCCATTTCGGTAATGCCTGTGGCTTCTTTCAGTGGACGTAGGTCAACAATACATTCGTGGGCAACACGGTCGTTACGGCCACGGTATAGAATTGGGTAGTGCTCGCTCAACTTAGCCGTTAGGTAGTTAGCGTTTACAATTGCCATTTCTGTTGCTTGTTTTAGGCCTTCGCTGCCCATCATCGCGATGTATGCCCACGAGATAGGTAGAATAGCAGCAGAGCCGTAAGGTGCCGCAGAAACCGCGCCATTACCTACGTTTGTGCCTTCTACGTTGATCACGCTGTGGTTAGGCATAAATGGCGCTAGGTGCGATTTAACACCGATAGGACCAACACCTGGACCACCGCCACCGTGTGGAATACAGAATGTTTTGTGTAGGTTTAAGTGTGATACGTCAGAGCCGATTGAACCTGGGCTAGTTACCCCAACCTGCGCGTTCATATTTGCGCCGTCCATGTATACTTGGCCGCCGTGCTGGTGCACGATGTCGCATACTTCACGGATAGATTCTTCGTATACACCGTGTGTAGACGGGTAAGTGACCATGATGCACGATAGGTTTTCAGCTACGTCTGCGGCTTTCGCGCGTAGGTCTTCCATATCGATGTTACCGTTTTTATCACAGTCAACCACAACCACTTTCATGCTTGCCATTTGTGCAGACGCTGGGTTTGTACCGTGCGCTGAACTTGGGATCAAACAGATATTACGGTGACCTTCACCGCGAGACTCATGGTACTTACGGATCGCGATAAGACCTGCGTATTCACCTTGTGCACCTGAGTTAGGCTGTAGTGATACTGCGTCGTAACCTGTGATGTTCACAAGCCAGTCGTGCAGCTCAGTCATCATGATCTTGTAACCTTGTGCTTGGTCGATTGGGCAGAACGGGTGTAGCTCTGCAAACTCAGGCCAAGTTACTGGGATCATTTCAGCGGTTGCGTTTAGCTTCATGGTACACGAGCCCAATGAGATCATTGAGTGGTTTAGTGCTAAATCTTTGTTTTCAAGACGCTTGATATAACGCAGCATCTCGGTTTCGCTGTGATAGCTGTTGAAGTTTGCGTGCGTTAAAATTTCGTCGTCGCGCACTAGGCTTGCAGGAATACCTGTGATGTTCTCGCCTGATACTTGTGCGTCTAGCGCATCTACATTTAGGCCGTGGTCGTCGCCTAAAATGATGTCGAATAGCTCAGCTACGTCCGCACGCGTTGTGGTTTCGTTTACTGCAATTGAGTATTCGCCGTTGTGGTTAAGGGCAAAGTTCACGCCTTTTGCTACTGCACGCGCCACAACCGCTTGTTTGTCAGCGTCGTCAGCTTTAACGGTAATAGTGTCAAACCACGTATCGTGCTTCAGTGCCACGCCTTTTGCTTTAAGACCCGTTGCGAGAATGCTTGCAAGGCGATTAATGCGCTCAGCAATGATCTTAAGACCTTGAGGACCATGATAAACCGCGTAAAACGCAGCCATGTTCGCAAGTAGCACCTGTGCAGTACAAATGTTTGAGTTGGCTTTTTCACGGCGGATGTGCTGTTCACGAGTTTGCATCGCCATACGTAGCGCGTCGTTACCTAAACGGTCTTTAGACACACCAATAATACGGCCTGGTAGTGAACGCTTGTAAGCATCACGCGTGGCAAAGAATGCCGCGTGTGGACCGCCGTAACCCATTGGTACACCAAAACGCTGTGCAGAACCAAGCACTACGTCTGCACCTAGCTTTCCTGGTGCTTTAAGTAGCATTAAGCTCATGATATCTGCGGCAACACAGGCAATCGCTTTTTTGTCTTGTACTTGTGCGATTAGGTCAGTAACGTCAACCACTTCACCTGATGTTGTTGGATACTGGAATAGCGCACCAAAAATCTCGTGGTTAGCAGCGTCGCTAGCAGGACCTACTACTACTTCAAAACCAAACTGCTCAGCACGCGTAGATACTACGTCGATAGTTTGTACGTGTACGTCGTCGGCAATAAAGAAGATGTTTGCTTTTTTCGCTTTAGATACACGTTTTGCAAGCGCCATTGCTTCTGCCGCTGCGGTGGATTCGTCAAGTAGTGATGCACTGGCTAAGTCTAGGCCGGTAATGTCCATAGTCAGCGTTTGGAAGTTAAGTAGTGATTCCAAGCGACCTTGCGCAATCTCTGGCTGATAAGGGGTGTAAGCAGTGTACCAACCCGGATTCTCAAGTACGTTACGTAGGATAACGTGAGGTACGTGAGTTGGGTGGTAGCCTTGACCGATATAAGATTTGAAAACCTTGTTTTTGCTTGCTACTGATTTCAGGTAACTTAGGGTTTCCACTTCTGTGCGGCTTTCACCGATCTGTAAGCCCTCTTCTAAACGAATTGAAGCAGGTACAGTTTGACCGATCAGCTCTTCAACACTAGATACTCCAAGAGCGCTTAGCATCTCGCTCACCTGTGCTGGGCTTGGCCCGATATGGCGGCGGATAAAATCTTGCTTTTGCTCTAACTGTTCAAGAGATTTGGCGTTTGACATTAGTCCAGGTTCCTATGATCCAAATGAAAAAGGTGAATACTGTTTTTATCTAAATGAGATACCTTGGTAACGGCAGTATTCTAAAAACGTTGGCATGAGCTCGTCATACCTTGAGCAAGCACCCTTGCCCAAAAAGCAACAATAAAAGCCCCTAAAAAGGGGCTTTTATTACTATCAACAAATTAGTCTTCGTCGATTGAATTTGCGTAGCCTTCAGCGTCTAGTAGGTTATCTAGCTCAGACTCATCAGACGCTTTAATACGGAACAACCAACCGTCGCCGTAAGCATCGTTGTTTACAGTTTCAGGCGCATCTTCTAGGTCTTCGTTTACCGCAATGATAGTACCGCCGATTGGTGCGTAGATGTCTGATGCTGCTTTTACAGACTCAGCAACTGCGCAGTCTTCACCCGCGTCAACTTCATCGTCTACTTCTGGTAATTCAACGAATACCATGTCGCCTAGAAGTTCTTGTGCGTGCTCAGTGATACCTACTGTGTACTCGCCATTGCCTTCAGCGCGAACCCACTCGTGTGAAGTAGCGTACTTTAACTCGCTAGGAATGTTGCTCATTTTTTTGTTCCTTTGGTCGGTTGCGATGTCACCCCGTGAGCGACATCAATGTTATTCTATTTATTATCTATAAAAACTAGATAATTGACTTGCCGTTACGAACGAAGCTTGGCTTAACTACTTTAACATCAACTAGCTTCTTACGCATTTCAACTTGTGCAGTCTCGCCAATTGAACGAGGTACACGCGCAAGCGCTACACTGAAGCCTAAAGTTGGTGAGAATGTACCAGAAGTAATAACACCTTCGCCACCTTCTACGATAACTTTAGAACCACCACGTAATACGCCTTTGCTTTCTAGGACTAAACCTACCAGCTTATCAGTGCTTTGCTCAGCACGTTGTTTAGTGATAGCTGCACGACCGATAAAGTCACGCTCCTCTGGCTCCCATGCAATTGTCCATGCCATGTTCGCTGCAAGTGGAGACACCGTCTCGTCCATGTCTGAGCCGTAAAGGTTCATGCCCGCTTCTAAACGTAGCGTATCACGTGCACCTAGGCCAGCTGGACGCACACCTGCGTCTAATAATTTTTGCCATAAGTCCGCCGCACCATCGTTGTGTACTACGATCTCATAACCCTCTTCACCAGTGTAGCCCGTTGTTGCGATAAATAGGTCGCCAGCTTGCACACCAAAGAATGGCTTCATGCCTTCAACAGCCGCTTGTTGTTGTTCGTCTAGGATAGTTGCTGTTTTTGCTTTTGCGTTTGGACCTTGTACCGCAATCATCGCGTACTCAGGACGCTCAGTAACTGTCACTTCAAAATCTGCTGCTACCGCACCGATATGTGCAAGGTCTTTTTCGCGTGTTGCAGAGTTAACTACTAGGCGATATTGCGTTTCAGTGAAGAAGTAAATGATAAGGTCATCAATTACACCGCCCTGCTCGTTTAGCATGCCTGTGTATAGCGCCTTACCAGCCACAGTAAGCTTAGCTACATCGTTTGCAACAAGCTTTTGTAAAAATGCCTTTGCGTCTACACCTTCGATATCAACAATCGTCATGTGTGAAACGTCAAACATGCCCGCGTCAGTACGCACCGCGTGGTGCTCCTCAATTTGTGAGCCATAATTGATTGGCATTTCCCAACCGTGGAAGTCTACCATTTTCGCGCCAGCTTCTAGGTGCTTCGCGTGTAGTACTGTTTTAGAAGTCATACTTATCCTTCACTTTTTTACTCAGCCGCCATCGGTTGGCGCTGAGGGGGTTATTGTTATCGCGCTTACGATAACTGCACGGAATTTATGAAACGAGTTTAAAACCAGCGTCAGTGAGCGTCGTTTGCCACTTATCTAACACAGCAGCTTGCGCAATCAACTGATACTGTTGCTGTTCGTCCACCAGCAAGGTCGTAATAAATACTTCACCGCTTTGCTTGCCATAGCAGGCATTTTTATCTGAGATCCTAAGGCCTGGCGTTAACGTAAAGTCACTGACTAAACGCTCAAACGCAAGCTCACCGCTTATGGTGGCGGCAACTAAATCATGACGGCGAACCAGTTCAATATCAAACTCGTCGGCATGGCTATCAATCAGTGTTGCCAGCTCAGCGGCTGCACTTTCACTTGCAACAAAACGGTAAGCCGTTTCACTAAAATAGTACACGGCGAAATTTTCGCCACTGTCTAGTTTGCCTTGAAAACCTAAGCCCGGTGCCATTAACTTATTCAAGTTAAGTGCAAGAATTTGGCTTAAGAAAGGCGTGGTCTCAAAGCCGCTGAAATCAAGTACAACAACAGCATCAGTTGGCATGTAATGGTTTTGCGCCGGAACACTGCCCTGACGGTGCTTAGCAAAGATAATTGGCGTGACACTCATGGCACTACCTTAGTGAAATTTCGATGAGCAAAAGTATAAGGATGCGCAAACTCAACAACAAATTGTATTTACTTATCAATTGATAAATAATATTAATGTACTTAGGTTTTATAAATTGCATTTCCTTATATGAAAAACTTATCAATTGATGGATTAAGAACGCTGGTCACTGTGGTTGATGTCGGTGGCTTTGCCAAGGCGGGTGAGTTGCTTGGCTTATCTCAGCCAGCTGTTAGCTTGCAAATCAAACGTTTAGAAGACATGCTAGGTTGCAAGCTGTTTAAAAAGCAGGGCCAAAGACAGGTATTGAATCAATATGGTGAGCTACTTTTGCCCCTAGCCAAACAAATGTTGCAGCAGAACGATGCAATTATTCAACAATTTACCTCTGAGAGTGTGACAGGCCGAGTGCGTTTGGGCATTCCCAGCGAATTTGCAGCGAGGATCTTACCCTCGATTATTGGCGATTTCGTTTCTTTATATCCTGATGTGGCGCTGGAGGTTAAATCAAGATTAAGTAAACACTTACTTTCTGTAGTAAGGCAAGACCAGTTTGATTTGGTGCTAGCGCTTAATGAAGAGCTTAGCTCATCCAAGTACCCGGTGTTTATGCAAGACCAACTGGTCTGGGTTGGCGATTTATCGCTTGCGCAGCATTCGGTTGTCACTTTAGTCACCGCGCCGGAGGGCTGTATTTATCGCCGCCGCGCTATCGAGGCGCTGCAGCAAGCTGGATTACAATACCGTATCGTATATAGCAACGCCGACTTAACTGGCCTTACCGCCGCTTTAAAAGAGGGACTCGGGATCACTGTGCTAGCCAAAAGCACCGTGCCAGCAGAGCTGCCTTATCAGACCCAAACCCAAATATTACCCGAACTCGGTCAAATCGGTATCAGCCTTGTCAAAAACACCCAAGAATCCGCCCACGCCGTAGATAAACTCGCTGAGTTTATCGCATTGAGGTTAGGTTAAAAGATCGCGGGGTGAACCCGCTCCTACCAACGATATAAAACCTTTGTGGGAGGTCCTTTACGCGACGATGCTGATTTAAGAAAAGATCGCGATGTAAAATCGCTCCTACCAGCAATATAAAACCTCTGTGGGATCCGCTTTACGCGGCGATCTTTTTATTTACCGCCTATCGCTTCTTTGGCGAACAGGTGTTTGATTGGGCCGAGGTTGTCGACCAAACTCAGGCCTACGCCACGTACTAGCTTTTTAAACGGGTGATTGCCTTCAAACAGCTCTTTAAGTCCTTGCATCATGGCAATATGCTTTTGAGCATCTGCTTTTCTGCTGCGCTCATATTGGCGCAGTATCCGTGTGCTGGCAAATTGCTCTTGCGGTGCTGATAACAAGGTGATCAAATAGGCAGCGTCTTTTAGCCCTAAATTCATGCCAAGACCTGCAAGCGGGTGAATGGTATGTGCCGCGTCGCCCATTAAAACGATGCGCCCTTGCCCCCATTGTTTTGCATAGCGCATGGTCAATGGAAAAACATGTCTTTCGCTAATCAATTCACACACGCCGCACTGCATATCAATTGCAGCACTCAACGCTTTATTAAACGCCTCTATCGGCATGGCTTGTAGCTGCTTTGCTTTATCCGGTGCGGTAGACCATACAATTGAATGGGTATATGGGTCATCAAGCGGCAAAAAGGCCAGCGGTCCATCAGGGAGGAACACTTGTCTTGCCGTTGCATCATGTGGCGCTGCGGTTTTTATCGTTGCAACCAGCGCATGGTGGTCATAATCCCAATACGTGATTGGCATATTAAACTGCTGGCGAATAGCAGAACGTGCGCCATCAGCCGCCACCACTAGCTTCGCCATCACAGGTTCACCAGTAGCCAACGTTAGCAACACATCGGTGTCTGTTTGGTGCAAGCTTTGGTATTTTGTGTTCCACATCAGTTTGGCCGATTGCTGTGCTTCGAGTGCTGTTAACAAGGCATAGCGAATGGCGTCGTTTTCAATGATGTGACCAAGCTCAGGTAAGTCTAACGAGACATTATCAAAGGCAATTTTACCAAAGCTGTCTTTATCGCGTACATCCATACGAGTATATGCTGCGGCGCGCTGCGCTTTAATATCAGACCACACGCCCAAGCGCTCAAATAAAGCCTGACTTGCAGCGCTTATCGCGCTCACGCGTGCGCTGTATTCTTGTGCCAATGGTGTTGGCTTTTCACCACTGTCTAGCACTAATACCGAGATATTTTGCTGCGCAAGCCCTAGCGCCAGCGTTAAACCAACACATCCACCACCAACAATACAAACTTGAACTTGTTGCATGCCAACTCCTTTATCCTTTATATCCCATCAATTGCTTGGCCAGCGGCGCCCTTGCTGTTTTGGACAGCGCCATGGTGAGTAGACCTAAACTACGGCCTAAGGCTAAGGTTCTTGATGAGTTTGAAAATAGTCGAACGAGCGCATCGGTTAATGTCATCACCGTATTAATATCTTGCGCTCGCGCCAGTTGATAAGCACGCGTAAATTGAAAACTTCCCCACTCATCAAGCACGTTCGCCTGACATTGTGAGGTTAGGACTTGAATATCTCGTAGACCTAAATTAAAGCCCTGTCCTGCAATGGGATGAATGGCATGCGCCGCATTGCCAATCACCACCACGCGATGATGAGTGAGTTGCTCTACTCGCCCAAGCACTAGCGGATAGCTTGCTCTCATACCCACTTGCACAAAGCGCCCGGCGCGATAACCAAAGGCTTGCTGCAATGCAGCTAAAAACTCGTGTGCTGTCATCGCTTCAAACTCGCTAAGGTGTTCATTTGGCATACACCACACCAGCGAATAACGATTATCACTCATTGGCAGCAGCGCCATCGGGCCATGTTCGGTAAAACGCTCGAACGCCTGACCACCATGAGCCGTGTCGATTTGCACATTGGCAATCAATGCGCCTTGCTCGTAGCCTATGCTATCAAAGCCGATATTGAGCTTAGCCCGCGTGGGAGATTGCGCGCCATCCGCAACAACCAATAATCGGCTTTGTAATTGCTCACCATTATCGAGGGTCAGTTCAACCTGTTCTGGTTGTTGATGTATATGCGCCACTTGGTTTGGGCAAAACAGTGCAATATCAAGATTGCTCAACTGCTCGTGTAAAAAGCTGCCATAGGGATTGACTTCAACTACATAGCCTAACGCTTTTTGGTTGTAGTCTTCAGGGTTTATCCACGCTTTACCGAAGTGACCTCTGTCTGAAACATTCACTTGTGTGATTGGCTCAACGTACTGCCACTCGGGATTAAATAGATTTAGCTCGCCCAAAAATGCGACCGATTGCGCAGCAAGCGCAATACTACGGTCGTCAAAACTTGGATGCTGCTTACCTTTGGGCGCAAAGGCTTCAATAACCGCAATCTTTGCCTGCGGAGAGACTTTTTTTATGGCGATGGCGGCGCTGGCTCCTGCCATACCACCACCAACCACGACGACATCAAACTGTTGCACGCAAAGTGTCCACTAGTTATTCATTAATGCTTCTATTTCTGCGATGGTTTTTGGCACCAGTACGGTTAAGTTTTCATAGCCTGACTCAGTGACCAACAAATCATCTTCGATACGAATGCCAATTCCTTTATACTCATCAGGAACTTGCGCATCTTCGTCAAAATACAGGCCCGGCTCAATGGTGAGTACCATGCCAGGTTCAAATGGACGATCCGCTTCATCTAACTTGTATTCACCGACATCGTGAACATCAAGACCTAACCAATGACCTAAACCATGCATGTAAAAAGCTTTGCATGCCTGTGCTTCTACGAGTTCATTAACGTCGCCCGCAAGAATGCCTAAATCTACTAGCCCTTGAGTCAATACGGTCATCGCCACTTGATTGGCTTTGACTAATGTACCACCCGGTTTTACTTCACCAAAGGCGGCATTTTGCGCGGCCAATACCAACTCATAAATCTTGCGCTGCGCATCAGTAAACTGGCCGTTTACTGGGAAAGTACGAGTTATATCAGCGGCATAGCCTTCAAGCTCACAACCCGAATCAATCAGTACTAAGTCGCCATCTTGTAGCGCATCACAGTTGTTGGTATAGTGTAAAATCGTCGCATTGATACCGCTGCCAACAATGGTGCCATAGGCTGGGTGACGCGCACCATTCATTGCGTAATGATGATGAATTTCAGCTTCAAGCTGGTATTCCGTTGCGCCCGGCTTGGCAAACTGCATGGCGCGTTTGTGCGCCTCAGCACTGATCCTGCCCGCTTCGCGCATGATGGCGATTTCAGCATCCGACTTAAATAAGCGCATTTCATGGACGAGTGGACGAATATCTTTGATGATCTCAGGGGCGCGATAGCCCTTTTTCGGTGCACCACGCAATGTGCTTAGTAACTGCCAAACCTTATCATCAAAGGCGCTATATGTGCCTTGCCCGTAGAATAATACCTTGCGACCATTCACAAGATTTAATAGCTCGTCGTCTAAGTCACTCAGCGCAAAGGTTTGGTCAAGTTCAAGTTGCGATTTAGCTTGCTCATAGCCCATACGGCGACCATGCCAAATCTCAGCAACCTTATCTTTATTACGACAAAACAGCGTAGACTGCGCATTGCCGTCTCTGTCTTTCGTAAGCACCAAAACCGCATCCGGCTCTTTAAATCCAGTCAGGTAAAAAAAGTCGCTATCTTGGCGAAATGGAAATTCAGTGTCGCGGCTACGGGTTAACTCTACGGCCGCAGGAATAATCGCTACGGCGTTGTTATCTAATGCCGCAATAAGACGCGCACGGCGTGCTACAAACTCGCTGTTTTTTATCATAATTAATGTATCGTCTTTGATGTGCTAACGGACTGGGGCTCTTTACCCATCTCGGCAAAGCATAGTAGTGTAGAAACACGCACATATTCTACCACTTCGAGCAGTGCTTCTTTATCGTCGTTGCTGTCTTCAAAACCAGTATCAAGCTTAGTTATTTCGCTAAAATCGTTAATCACTTCTTTAACATCAGCAGATAACTTACCGTAATCTTTTTGCTTTAAACCAAAGCCCAGTAAAAAGCCTGATACCCAAGCAATCAGTGCATTAGCTTGGTCATGTAACGACTCATCTTCTGGCGGTAAATATAGTTCAAACTGGAACTCGCCGTCGTTGAAGTGCTCGGCAACTTGCTTATATAAATCGATGCAAAATTCTCTAATTGGCGCTGAAAATTTTTGACCGTCGTTGAATACGTCACTCAATAGCCCTAAATACTCTGAATCTTCGATATTCAGACCACAGGCCAATAGCCCAGAAATGGTGCCGTGAACTTCGGCGGGGGCAATAAATAATTCGTGTTTTTCTAATAGCAATTGAGCTTGCTGGTAGTCTTTGAATTCGCTCATAAATACATTCCCAAGCAATTGATACTCCAATGCTACCACCGCAGCCTTTGCAACTCCAACGAATTGTATGATCAACCTCAAGGCTGCTTTAGATTTCACCAATTTGGTAAAACTAATATTGCGAATGAGTGGGCTTATGAGAGATGAAGGGATTTAGGAGCAAGCCCAAAATCCCTTTAACCATGCTGGATTAGCTTTACTTACCGCTCGCGTTGATCTCGATAAGTTCCGACAGTGTTTCTGGATTTTGCGCCATAGCCATAGATAATTGCTGCCCCAGAGCCATCATACTTTGACTTTGTGGTATCGAAACAGATATAGAAAGTGACTCCATTCCATTGGCAAAGTCATTCACAGCCGTTTGAATTTCAGCAGGTAGCATCATCATTTGTAGTTGCTGGGCAACAATCGCCTGAAAGTCAGCCTTGCTCATACCCTGCTGAGCAATTTCAAACTCAAGTAACTGAGGTAAGCTGCCTGCATTGTCAATATTAACAGCCAGCGATTTTAATTCGAGCGATTGCATTGCCGCCATCATTTGCGACTGCACTTGAAGCTCTTGTTCAAGGTTTGGTGTATCACTTTGAATTTTTGATGCCGCTAATGAAGCATCCATAAGGGCCTTACTGTTTCCAAGCGCAGCATTAAAAGAGCTCTTTGCAATGCCTTCTGCAGAAGATGCGAATGTAAACTCGCTGGCGCCAGATGCTTCATCATAAGCGAGACTTGTATTCAAATGGTACGTTGCATTCACCAGCTCCGGCGACATCCCTTGGGTAAACTCTTCAGCTTCTTTTGCTAATTTTAAACCGACTAGGTCAAGCTCGGTATAGGGGCTGATTTTGTCTTGCTCGTAACCCACAATATTTAACTTCTCAATGGTAAATATGGGAATATTTTCATCGACTTGTGAAATTGTTAGGTCGGTAATTTCTACACCACGGGTAAACAAATCAACAGAGCTGTTTGCAAAACTCACCGTAAGGCCACTGTCTTGTTCGAAGTTTTCTATTTGCTTGGTGATTTCTTGCTTCACTTGCTCATTTACATAATAGTTGGCGCCAACATACCCTGCGCCCGCGAGTACCACAACGGCAACTGCTAATGTGGACTTATTCATATTTCACTCCATTATTTAAAAAAGTGCCTCAAGCGCTTCGCTGAGGCTAGAGACGGCAACAATTTCCATCCCTTCAATATTTTCTTTTGGTTTATTTGCTTTTGGTACAATTGCTCTTGTAAATCCATGCTTAGATGCTTCACGCAATCGCTCTTGCCCACTTGGCACCGGGCGGATCTCACCTCCTAACCCCACCTCACCAAATACCACCAGCTGCCTGTCTAAGGTTTGGTTTTTAAAGCTTGAAACCAGTGCGGCTATCAAGGCTAAATCAGCACTGGTTTCGGTCACTTTGACACCGCCTACGACGTTTACAAACACATCTTGATCCGACACCTGCAAACCGCCGTGACGATGCAATACCGCAAGTAACATGGCTAAACGATTTTGTTCCAAACCAACAGTGACGCGACGCGGGTTGGCGAGCTGTGAATAGTCGACTAGCGCTTGAACTTCCACAAGGAGTGGCCGCGTGCCTTCCCAAATAACCATAACTAATGAGCCTGGTGTTTGCGCTTCACCACGATTTAAGAAAATGGCCGAAGGATTGTTTACTTCCTTTAGACCTTGGCTTGTCATCGCAAACACACCCAACTCGTTTACAGCACCAAAACGGTTTTTATTGCCACGCAATGTTCTAAAGCGGCTGTCGGCACTGCCTTCCAGTAAAATAGAGCAGTCAATACAATGCTCCAGCACCTTAGGGCCGGCAAGTGTGCCGTCTTTAGTTACGTGTCCCACCATGATAATGGCGACCTGATTGGTTTTGGCAAAACGCGTCAAATAGGCCGCGCTTTCACGTACTTGAGAAACCGACCCCGGTGCAGATTGAATATCACTCATATGCATTACTTGAATCGAATCGATGACCATAATGCTTGGTTTTTCACGAAGTGCGAGCTGGCAAATCGTCTCAACATTGGTTTCTGCGAGTGTTTTTAACTTATTTGTAGGCAGCCCCAATCGTGTCGCACGCATGGCAACTTGTTGCAGCGACTCTTCACCGGTGACATACAAAGTGTTCATGGTTTCGGCTAGGCGACACATGGTTTGCAGCAGCACCGTACTCTTACCAGCGCCGGGGCTACCACCGATTAATATTGCACTTCCCGGTACAACTCCACCACCAAGGACACGGTCAAACTCTTTAAAGCCAGTTGAAAATCGCGGTAACTGCTCTAGGTTAACTTCATCTAAGGTTTGTACTTTAGCTTCAACAAGGCCGGCATAGCCTGACGTTGAACCGCCTTGAGGGACCGATTTTGCTGACGGAACGCGAAACTCCGTTACGGTATTCCATGCCTTACACTCCGAGCATTGGCCTTGCCAACGCGCGAATTCGGCACCACAATCGCTACATACAAATGCTGTTTTCTTTTTTGCCATAAATTACAGGTATATATCTTGCTTAAACACAATAATAGGTTAAGAATAAACTAATAAAGCGCCAATGTTGACATAATATTGGCGGTGACCCAACTGGTCACATAAAATGAGCGCGTGTAAAACTGTTTATGCCTGAAGATAGATTACAAAAATATCAAAGCTTAATTGAGGATTTAAAACTGGATCTTGGCGATCCGGCTTTTGATCGCATATTTAAGCAACGTACTGCGGACCTGTCCAAGCCGGACCAATTTCTATTAAAAATGGAAATGTCGCGGCTATCTCAGCCCGTGGCACGATTTATTGACCTCAGAGGACAAGTCGCAGGTCAAGTTAAGCCTTATGAATATGAAGGCAAACAGCATTTTATGGATGACTTGGCCATTGAGGTATTCGAGCGAGAAGTCGCTAAACACGGGGGTTATACCCTTGCAGTTTACGAATCCGTAATGAGTACCGACAATAATTATAAGGTCATGCAAAAGCAGGCCCAAGCACGCGAAGAAGAGGTAGAAAAGGACGCGGTCAATCATAACTACACTAAACTCGTTCGTTTCGCGTCATACGAAAGTCGCTCTGAAGAGCGCATGAATTACTCCATTAAGATCACAGTGGAACTGGCAAAAAATCGTCCTAAGGTTTCCGCTACTACCTCCGATATTTCCCTCAGCGGCGCTAAAATAAAATTACCGACCAATCAGCAAGTAGATCCCGGACAAATCATTTCGATCCGCTTGGTGGGTCTCGAGCAAGACTTTGAACTTGGCTTGAAAGAAGGTATTCAGTATGAAGTCGTCGCCGTAGAACCGGGTACGATTGAATATAATCAAGTTCGCTTAAAACGTACATTTATCGAGAAAAACCAAGGGTTTGATGACTTTTTAAATAGCTTTATTCACGGTAATAAGCGCCGTTATAAAATAAATCTCGACAACACTCTGGACGCCGTTGTTTGTAAGGGCTATGAGCAATACTATCTACCACGGGTCTGCTCTTTGTTTGTTTTCATCAGTGAGAAACAAAAACAACTTTATCCAAGCATGGTGCTTACCAACGAAAATAACGCTTACATCAATTACTACTTTGAAGACGAAAGAAAGCAATCAAGCCTATATTCCGTCTTCAACCAAAAACGAATGCAGCGACTGCTAACGCTTTGTGGCGCGGTAAAAGAAGCGGTATGCCATGTGTTTACTCACTCTAGTCAAGGTAAAATGTACTTTTACTCAGCCTTTGACTTTGAGCTGGAAGAAATGCAGCAGCTAAACGATCTGTTTTTTGCCTTTGGCAGCCAAAAAGACAGCTGGCGCACGTTTAAAGTTCAGTTGATGCCAAGTCACCATGAAGACGCCTTTATCCCACTTTCGCTTCCTGCAAGTGCAGGTAAAAATGTCGAAAAGCTAAATAAACGCCCCACGCCAAGGGTGCAAGGCTTTATCCAAGACGTAAAATATCTCATGTTACTGACAGATATCGGAAACCCGTCTATCACTGAGCGATTCCAACGTCTAAGTTATGAACAAAGCTTAGTTAATCAATTAAAGAAGTTCGGTCACGGCAAATCAGCCACCCCCCCGCCACTTGAGGTGGTTGCGTTAGAATACGTTAACTTGCGTGCACACAGGCGCTATCTTTATAAAACCAATGTCGTCGTTCATATTGATGGTCAAGGCACTTTCAACTGCGTTACCCGTGATTTTTCTGTCATGGGTTTACAAATAGAGTGCGGCCAAGAAATGCCGCTTAATAAAGGTGACTCGATACATTTGGACTTAGTTGATTTACAAAAATTGACGAAGCAGCATAATTTAACGAATTTGCGCTATGAAGTGATGATGGTCAATAAAACTAAAACTATCATTAACTTGAAAGTGCAGAAAATAGGTCAACTCGACCATTCTGCCATGGGGTTCTTTAAAGCCCTTATTGAGAGTAATAAAGACAAGCTAGTTGCTTGTGATGAAGCACCAAAGGTACCGGGACTATCACTTGCACTGCGTAACATGGTGACTAAATCCGTTTGTCAGTTTCCACTTTATTTACACAAAGAGACCTCACATAATGCGGTGGGAGCAATTGGACAGGGGCTTTACCCGACATCCCTTCACCACTTATTGCATTCGTTTAGTGATAATGACGATAACACTTTGGACGCCAAAGCGATTTTCCCCGAGCGCTTCGTCGAAGAAAAGCTAACAGAAATTCTAAAGGCGAAATCGCGACAAGATAAACCGCTTAAATACTTGGTGTTTATTAAGTTCAATCCAAACCAAACCAATCAACATGAGGCGGTTGGTGCGCAAGTTATCGCTCATGATGAGTCTATTGACAGTTTGTACTTGTATGCTAAAAAAGCACTGCGCAACGACTTACTCTTCGTCTATCAGCTCTATGTATCAAAAACCGGCCGCCCAGATATGGATTATCTCGCGAATGAGCTGCGCTATGTAAGCCACTATGCAATCCACAAAGCAAAAGACCTAGAAGAAGCGCTTTGGTCAGTAACTGGGGTGTGTGATTTGATAGACGTTACGGATTATGTGATTCGGAATATGGGCTTTGATGCGCCGCTTGTTACCAAAATGGAAGAGCAGAAAAAACGCTGGTTAGAGACCAACTTTAAACACTGATTTCAAATGCTCCCTATACGCTTACGGTATATGGAGCATTGTTATAAAGGTAGGTGTGATTTGCAGCTAGGGCTACTCCACCCAACCAAATAAGGTTAATACAGCAATAATCACGAGATAAAACAAAATATTGCGCTTCACGAGGCGCATCATACAGCTTGCTTCAAAGGTACAACCTAAAAACTGCTGTTCAATTTGCTCAGCCGCAAGTGCAGTGCTTGTGACGATTTGACGATTTGTGGTTTTAAAATCTAGCACATATTTCAACCAACTTGATGTACCTTTACTAAAGTTACCAATGATCAAAAAACCAAAGCTTGCGATCCGTGCCGGAAGCCAATTTAGCCAATAAAATAACCGGCAAAACTGCTCAAACACATGCTGTAGCGGCGGGCTTTCTTGCTCATGATGCCAATGCACAATTTGCCTTACCATCGCATATAGCACAGCACCCGGTGCGCCCAACGCCACAAACCAAAAAATAACTCCGCAGTAATGTTGAAAGTTGATCCACGAAAGCGTCTGACCAAACGTCTCGCCGCCTGGCTCATCTTCTAATTTGTCTTGCCCCATTTGTAACGCATAAAGCGTAGCCGCTTCGTTATCACCTCTGGTCAGCGCATTCAAATAGCCTTTATAAAGCTTGCGATATTTTGCACAGCCAAAACAGACTAAGAGCACACAGATATTGATTGCAAACTGCCAAAACACAAAGTCACTTAGGCTGTAAATAAAAGCAACAACCAATGCAGGGATAACTAACCAAAGCATCACACCGAAATGCGAACCCAACATGGCATTTGGCTGAGTCCAAGATTTGGTTTTCGCGTAGTAACTTTGCAGGTAATGGTCGACTTGCCAGTAGTTCGCCCGCGCGCCAAGTCGTTCAATAATAAGCGCGATGATGATAGAAATTAAGATCATGCTTGCCTAGCTCTCTTGGTTATTTAACAAGGTAAAATAATGCTGCCAATCAAATGCAGCCCCTGGATCTGTCTTTCTTCCAGGAGCAATATCATTGTGCCCTACAATACGATCATTCGTCAGCTTTGGATAGTGCTGCTGCAGCCAACGCGTTGTTTTTACTAAACTCGCATATTGTGCTTCGGTATATGGCGTGGTGTCTGTGCCCTCCATTTCAATACCAATTGCAAAGTCATTACAACGCGTTCGACCTTGCCACTCAGACACTCCCGCATGCCAAGCCCGTTCAATGAAGGGAACGTATTGGGTGATGCTACCGTCACGACGTATAACGCAGTGCGCCGACACTCTTACTCCCTCTAAGTCAGAAAAAGTTGGATGTGCGCCGCAGTCCAGCGTGCCCATAAATAAGTCTTCCACGTACGGCGTGCCAAAGCACCCTGCGGGCAACGAGATATTATGGATCACCAGTAAATCTATCTCACACGCTTGCGGTCTTTCATCGTAATGGGGGGATTGCTTGTGTTTAGCAAAAGGTAGCCAATTCAAAGTATTAGTTCCAAGCCTTGGTTTGCATTCGATTATAAAGACAAAATAAGACAAAAGGTAGGGATGGGTTTATGTGTAATGTAACAATAGTACCGCGACATAAAAGACATAATAGTTTGATATCAAATTGCAGCTGGCAAACAATAACCGTAACAGCGGGTTTCCCCCGCAACCTCCGTTTTAGCCATCAACTCATTCTCTACAAACAAGCCTTTGCATTTCAAACACACCGTCGCGACATAAAGTCGCTGCTACGAAAATACATATTGGCTTCGACGTAAATTCACAGTAAGCAACACATACCCGTTCGACATCAAATCACAGCAAACAACGCATACACGTAGCAGCGGGTTTACCCCGCGACCTCCGTTTTAACCATCAACTCATTCTTTATAAACAAGGCTTTGCATTTCAAATACTCTGTCGCGACATAAAGTCGCTGCTACAAAAATACATATTGGTTTTCGACATAAAGTCACAGTAAGCAACACATACCCGTTCGACATCAAATCACAGCAAGCAACGCATACACGTAGCAGCGGGTTTACCCCGCGACTTCAGTTTTAGCCCTCAACTCATTTTTTACAAACAAGGCTTCGCATTTCAAACACACCGTCGCGACATAAAGTCGCTGCTACGAAAACACACATTGGTTTCGACATAAAGTCACAGCAAGCAATGCATACACGTAGCAGCGGGTTTACCCCGCGACCTCCGTTTTAGCAGTCAACTCACTCCCTTCAAACACGGCTTTGCACCTTAAATCAAACACACCGTCGCGACATAAAGTCGCTGCTACGAAAACACACAAGGGCTCAACAGCAAACCACAACAAGCAACACATACACGTAGCAGCGGGTTTACCCCGCGACCTCCGTTTTGGCCATCAACTCATTCTTTACAAACAAAGCTTTGTATTTCAAATACTCTGTCGCGACATAAAGTCGCTGCTACGAAAACACACAAGGGCTCGATATCAAGTCACAGCAAACAACACCTAACCGTAGCAGCGGGTTTACCCCGCGAAATAAAAGCCACCCCGCCAAATATCGTGAATTTTTCTCCATCAATTGTACTCCTAGGCAAACGCGCGTAAAATTCGGCCATTGCAGAAAAAATGAAAAGACAACCTATGATTGACCAAAACCTTATCAGCCAATTGGTAAAGCAGGCACTAGACGAAGACCTTAATTATCAAACACCAAACGAAGGTGATATTACCGCAGCCCTTATCCCAGAAACGCAGCAAGCAAATGCCTATGTGATCACAAGGGAAGATTGTGTGTTCGTTGGCAAGGCGTTAATCGAAGAAGTTTTTCAGCAGGTCGACCCAAGTGTTAGCGTCAACGTACTTGTGAACGACGGCGATTTTGTTGCCGCCAACACTCGCTTGTTTACCGCAAGCGGCTCAGCCAGAGCAATTCTAACCGCTGAGCGCACGGCGCTTAACTTTATACAGACACTTTCGGGTACGGCAACCACCACAGCAAAATATGTTGAGGTGTTAAGTGGTACGCAAACTAAACTGCTAGATACACGTAAAACCATCCCAGGATTAAGAGCGCTACAAAAATACGCCGTTAAATGTGGCGGTGGTAAAAATCACAGAATTGGCCTCTTCGACGCGTATCTTATTAAAGAAAACCACATTGCCGCCTGTGGCAGTATCGCCAAAGCCGTTGCGACTGCACGTAATAACCACCCAGACAAACCGGTGGAAGTTGAAGTAGAAAACCTAGGCGAATTACAACAAGCCTTAGATGCTGGCAGCGATATTATTATGCTGGACAACTTCAGTGTAAGTGAAATTCAACAAGCGGTTGAAATCACGCAAGGTAAAGCTAAGCTAGAAGTCTCTGGTAATATGACCATTGAAATTTTGACGACTTACGCACAAGCCGGTGTTGATTTTATTTCAAGCGGCGCACTGACCAAGCATGTACAAAGCATCGACCTGTCGATGCGCTTTGAATAGTGTAAAGTGCTAGACAACTACCTCCCCTTCTTATACATACAAAAGGGCTTTGATTAAGCCCTTTTGTTTTTCTGTGTTGTTTAATGTGGCATTCAAGCTATCAATGCGACACTGCCAGTAATGGCTCAACTTTCCGTAGCTAGTCTTATTTAACAACAAAATCGCTACCATAAACTGAGTGTTCTGCCCTTTCTCGTAATCCTCCGTAATAGATAAAGTTTTCTATTTCGTTGACAAACCTACTTAAAACCCGTTAAATACGACAAAAGAACTAGAGTGTAACAAGATCTTAATGTTCAGTAACGATTAATTCCGTTCGTTTTTTGAACCGATATTCGGAAAGCTTGCGCTATCGCAAGAGAATCAATAATTTATTATTAAAATTTGATTGTAGGCATCAGTGTTTACTATTAAAGTAAATGTTAATTGTGATCGCTGAAACTAAATCGGTGCTACACTCTTAGTTGATTAGGGACCGGTCACAAATTTAACGGGCCTAGCTTGTAGGAACTTGAAGCCATCTACTGGTTTCATCCTTTGGTCACCGTTAAGTAAATTTGAGCACACCAGTTTGTTGATTCGATGGATTGGTAATTATTGCAAAGGTTTTAATAAACGCTTAACTTAAACCTATTATGGTTAAGTCACTTAAAATTTAGGAGACACATCATGACTCAAAAACAACAGGGTGGTTTTACCCTAATCGAACTAATGATTGTTATCGCAATCATCGGTATTCTTGCAGCTATTGCTTTACCTGCTTACACTGATTATGTGAACCGTGCGAAAGCTTCAGAATTACTGGCTGCAACTAGTATGCCGAAAGCATGTATTGAAGAAAGGGCACAGTTAGGCACAGCACCAACTTCATGCTCTACAGGAGATGCTGCATCTCAATATGTCTCCGCAACGGCGGTAGATTCAGGAGGAGCGATTACGGTTACGGGTCAAGGTGATATGTCAGGTATTTCTCTAGTCCTAACACCATTGACCGCTGCAGATACCCCAGCTGACTCAGATTCATTTGCTACATCTTTTAGTGTATTTGGGTGGCGCTGTACAGCTACTGTTGATGCCGCAAACAAACTAAATTGGTTACCAGGTACTTGTACTGGAACAGTTTCTTAATATCTGTTATAGCGAGGTATAGCTAGACTTTTAAAGCTATACCTTCTTTAATTCTAATGAAATGAAATCAAAAAAAAACGAATCAAACCTTGATACCTTTATTTGGGCTGGCTTTAATAGTCGAGGTAAAAAGCTCAATGGCGAAATGACTGGACAGAGCGTGGCTCTAGTTAAAGCCCAATTACGTAAACAAGGAATCACACCTTCCAAAGTTAAGCGAAAACCAAAACCCCTCTTTGGGTTTTCTGGAACACAAAAAATTAAATCTGTAGATATAGCTACTACAACTCGACAGATAGCAACTATGCTAATGGCTGGTGTTTCTTTGGTACAAACATTGGATATGCTTGCTCGAGGAATCAAAAATAAAAGCTTATCTAAGCTGATTGCTCATATCGCAGATGAAGTAAAGGCAGGCCAGCCCCTTGCTAAATCTTTAAGGGCTTATCCGAGGTATTTTGATGAACTTTATTGTGATCTTGTCCATTCAGGTGAACAGTCTGGTGCACTTGATACCATATTTGACCGCATCGCACTCTATAAAGAAAAAACAGAAGCGTTAAAGTCTAAAATCAAAAAGGCGCTGTTTTATCCAATTGCTGTGATTGTTGTCGCGCTAATTGTTACTTCAATATTATTGATATTTGTTGTACCGCAATTCCAAGATATTTTTGCCGGTTTTGGTGCCGAACTCCCCGCCTTTACGTTGATGGTTATCGCGATTTCCGAATTTATGCAGGAATATTGGTGGGTATTTATACTCGGTATTGGCCTTTTTGGTTATACCTATAAAGAAATGCTTATTCGCAGCGCTGCGGTAAAGCATTTTAACGACCGTATGGTTTTACGTATTCCTGTGATTGGCGAGATCCTGAAAAAAGCGGCGGTGGCGCGTTATGCCCGTACGCTTTCTACCACCTTTGCTGCAGGTGTACCGCTTGGCGATGCGCTCGATTCTGCCGCAGGAGCTTCTGGTAATATAATCTATAAAAATGCAATTAAAGAAATTAAAGCAGAGGTCAACTCGGGTAACCAAATGCACTGGGCAATGCATAACACCAAAGTCTTCCCAGATATGGTGGTGCAAATGGTGTCTATTGGTGAAGAATCGGGCTCTCTAGATGGTATGCTAGCAAAAGTTGCGAACATTTATGAGCAAGAAGTCGATGATGCGGTAGATGGCCTTTCTAGCCTATTAGAACCACTCATTATGGTGGTACTCGGCGTCCTGATCGGTGGCCTTATTATTGCCATGTATTTACCGATATTCCAACTTGGCTCTGTTATTTAATTTTGTTCACAAAATTACACTATTTAGAGGTACAGTGCTGTGCCTCTAAATAGTGCTGTGTGGTAAACTGCAAAAACCTATACCGAGCATGCCTCGGTAATTTAAACAAAAAATATAAGCAAGCGCCCAACTTATGCAAGATATTATCAACTTGATGCAAACCCAGTTATGGTATTGGTTACTCACCGTAGGACTCGTCAGTCTTTGCATCGGTAGCTTTCTCAATGTGGTTATTCTTCGCTTACCTAAAATGATGAAGCAGAGCTGGCAATCAGAATGTCGCGTGTTGCTCGCCGATGAGCTACCCAAACAAACCACTGAAGCACCCGTGTTTAATTTAATTAAACCAAATTCTCAATGCCCGAGCTGTAAAACGCCGATTAAAGCGTGGCAAAACATTCCACTGATCAGCTGGCTATTATTAAAAGGCAAATGCAACCACTGCGACGCGTCAATCTCTGTCCGCTATCCTTTGGTGGAGCTAACAACCGCCCTACTCTCCACATGGGTTGCGTGGCATTTTGGTGCCACTTTAGAAGCTACTCTGTACATTTTGATTACTTGGGTGTTAGTCGCACTTACGGTTATCGATATCGACGAAATGTTGCTGCCCGATCAGTTAACACTACCAACCTTATGGTTAGTACTGGTTACCAGTTGTTTTGGTGTAGGCATCGAGCCCAATGATGCCATCATTGGTGCGGCCATAGGTTATTTGAGTTTATGGAGTGTGTATTGGCTCTTTAAATTACTTACAGGTAAAGAAGGCATGGGCTATGGCGACTTTAAACTGCTAGCCATCTTTGGGGCATTGATGGGCTGGCAAGCAATCTTAACCATAGTGCTACTTTCAAGCCTGGTCGGGGCAATTATTGGTAGCATCCAATTAAGTGTTCAAGGCAGAGATAAAGCCACCCCAATCCCATTTGGCCCTTACTTAGCCATCGCAGGCTGGATCACCCTAATGTACGGCGAGCAGCTGCAGCTGTGGTACGTAAACTTAATAATGTAAAGTAAGACAATGCTAAAAACGAATAATTGGATTTTAGGGGTGACGGGCGGTATTGGTGCAGGTAAAACGGCCATCACTAACCACTTGCAGCAAAAAGGGATAGTGGTTGTTGACGCCGATATCGTTGCACGAGAAGTAGTCGCACTAGGCAGCACTGGGCTACAAGCAATTACTGATGAGTTTGGCAGTGCCATTTTACAGCCTGACGGCAACTTAGACAGGGCTAAGTTAAGAGCCATTATTTTTGCTGATGCCGATAAAAAACAGTGGCTTAATGAGCTACTTCACCCGCTTATCCGTAATGAAATACTCACGCAGTTAAACGCAGCGCAAAGCGATTACGTGGTTTTAGCGGCGCCCCTGCTGTTCGAAAATGGCTTAGAGCGCTATTGCGACGCCACTTTACTTGTTGATGTCGCCGTTGATACGCAAATCGCAAGAACAACCAGCCGAGATTTGGTAGATGCAGCGCAAGTAAACCGTATTATCGAGTCGCAGTTACCGCGCTCAGATAAACAAGCAAAAGCGGACTACATACTAGACAACGACCGACCGCTACTTGAAAGCCTGCAAGAGACAGATAGATTACACAATGAGTTTATCAATCTAGCAAAAGTGAAAGTAAGACTAAATAATTAGGCTAGACTTGGCTGTAAAACTTAATCTACACTCACAGTGATAACTTGGCATTCTTCCAACTTAATGATAAATATTGAATATGCATTCAATGTGAAGGCAAAGAGGTACTATGGAACATCATTCCCCGCTACTGCGTAAATTTATTACCTTAGGGCGAGTTACTGCTGAGCAAATAAAGTCTCGCCAGTCAGAAGCAAACACCACCGCCGAGTTGATTTGCCTAAGTTCAGGAATGAGCTCCAAAGAGCTAGCTGAAGAATGCCTAGACTTATTCAAAGTGCCCTTTTTTAATCTTGATCACTTTAACGTTAGTGAAATTCCACCGGCGCTAGTCAAAGAAAAACTGATCCGTAAGCACCATATTTTACCGCTGGTACAAAAAGGTAGAAAACTCTATGTAGCGGCTTCCGATCCTACTGATTTTGGCGCATTTGAAAACTTTGAGTTTAGTACTGGATTACAGTGTGAAGTCTTAGTCGCCGACTACAAAAAGCTCGAAGCAAAGATTGATCAGCTGTTTGATGCAACGGGCGGTCTCTCGATCTCTGAAGAAGAATTTAAAGAATTTGCCGACTTAGAAGTTGATGACGAGCCTAAACAGCAAAACACCAACGAAGATAAAGACGATGCGCCAATCATCGTTTATATCAATAAAATCTTAATGGACGCGATAAAAAAAGGCGCGTCGGATCTGCACTTTGAGCCCTACGAAAAAAAATACCGCGTGCGTTTTCGTATCGATGGCCTGCTGCATGAGATGGCAAGTCCACCAAACACACTAGCGACTCGCCTCGCCGCCCGTATCAAAGTGATGGCACACTTAGACATAGCAGAAAAACGCAAACCGCAAGATGGCCGTATTAAATTAAAGATTTCCGAGCGCAAAAGTATCGACTTTCGTGTGAGTACGCTGCCTACCATGTGGGGCGAGAAAATCGTAATGCGTATTCTAGATTCGTCCAGCGCCATGCTCGGCATTGACGTGCTAGGTTATGAACCTGAGCAAAAGCAGCTTTACCTCGACGCACTAGAGCAGCCTCAAGGCATGATTTTGGTAACCGGCCCAACGGGTTCCGGTAAAACCGTGTCACTTTACACTGGCCTGAATATTCTTAATCAGCCAGAGCGCAATATCAGCACAGCGGAAGACCCTGTCGAAATAAACCTTGAGGGTATTAACCAAGTACAAATCAATACCAAAGCGGATATGACTTTCGCCAATGCCTTGAGAGCATTTTTGCGTCAGGATCCTGATGTGGTGATGGTTGGTGAGATCCGTGACCTTGAAACCGCCGAGATCTCAATAAAAGCCGCCCAAACCGGTCACTTAGTGTTGAGTACGCTGCACACCAACTCTGCGCCTGAAACACTCACTCGCCTATTAAACATGGGCGTGCCGGCGTACAACGTAGCAAGCTCGGTGAGTTTGATTATCGCCCAGCGTCTCGCAAGACGCCTTTGTCCTAAGTGTAAAACACCTGAAACGCTGCCGGAAGAAGCCTTGTTAGGGCAAGGCTTTACTGCCGAGCAAATTAAAGAGATTACCCTTTTTGCGCCTAAAGGCTGTGAAAACTGTACCGACGGTTACAAAGGCCGTGTGGGTATTTATGAGGTGGTAAAAATCACGCCAGAGCTTTCGCACCTGATCATGGAAGGGGGCAATTCTCTTGAGATTGCCGAAAAAGCAGAGCAGTTAGGTTTTGATAACTTACGTAAATCTGGCCTGAAAAAAGCCGCCGCAGGGGTGACATCGCTTACAGAAATCAACCGCGTAACGAGTTATTAAGACTGATTGATTAAGACAAAAAGATCGCGATGTGAAATCGCTCCTACAAATAAGCTAACCCCCGTGTGGGAGGCGCTTTACGCGGCGAGCTTTATGAAAAAGATCGCGATGTAAAATCGCTCCTACAAATAAGGTAACATCGATGTGGGAGCCGCTTTATGCGGCGAGGTTGGTGAAAAATATCGCGATGTAAAATCGCTCCTACCAATAAGCTAACACCCGTGTGAGAGCCGCTTTATGCGGCGAGTTTGATGAAAAAGCTCGCGATGTAAAATCGCTCCTACAAATAAGGTAACATAGGTGTGGGAGCCGCTTTATGCGGCGAGCTTGATGAAAAATATCGCGATGTGAAATCGCTCCTACAAATAAGATAATACCCGTGTGGGAGCCGCTTTACGCGGCGAGCTTGATGAAAAATATCGCGATGTGAAATCGCTCCTACAACTAAGCTAACACCCGTGTGGGAGCTGCTTTACGCGGCGAGCTTGATGAAAAATATCGCGATGTAAAATCGCTCCTACAAATAAGCTGACATCGGTGTGGGAGCCGCTTTACGTGGCGAGCCTGATGAAAAATATCGCGATGTGAAATCGCTCCTACAAATAAGGTAACATAGGTGTGGGAGCCGCTTTACGCGGCGAGATTGATGAAAAATATCGCGATGTAAAATCGCTCTTACAACTAAGCTAACACCCGTGTGGGAGCCGCTTTACGCGGCGAGGTTGGTGAAAAATATCGCGATGTGAAATCGCTCCTACAAATAAGATAACATCGATGTGGGAGCCGCTTTATGCGGCGAGGTTGGTGAAAAAGATCGCGATGTAAAATCGCTCCTACAAATCAGCTATACAAATTTTGCGGCACTTTAAGCACATTAATATGTACCGTGACTTCCTCACGGTCATGATATAGGTGCTTTGCTTGGATCTCATAATCCACATTGTACTTTTGCAGCTCTTCATGGATAAGCGTAAGACATTCATACACGCTATCGAAGCGTTTTTTCATCGGTAGCTTTAAGTTAAAGATCAGCTCTCGAGCAAATGCATTCACCACCCAGTCCACCATCAGATCAGCAACACGCGTTGGCTTTTCGACCATATCACACACCAGCCAATCAATATTGCGTTTTTCTGGGCGATATTTGAATCCATCTTCACGATAGTGCTTCACTTGTCCCGTTTCCATCAGGTCATCATTCATCGGGCCATTATCGATTGAGGCTACGAACATGCCACGGCGTACGAGTTGGTATGTCCACCCCCCAGGACAAGCACCTAAATCAACGGCTCGCATCCCCGCACGCACACGTGTTTCTTGCTGATCTTTAGGCACAAAGACATGGAATGCCTCGTCTAATTTTAGCGTCGAGCGGCTTGGTGCGTCCGACGGCATTCTCAGACGCGGGATCCCCATAAAAAATGGCGAATTGTTATCACTAAACGAATAACCAACATAAGCGGTGTTATTGGCAAGAAACAATACGTGTAATACAGGCTTGGTAGGTTTTACCTCACGAGTCAGCTTGTTTTGTTTCTCGAGCGCCTTAGACAATGGGGTTGAAAACTTTTTACAGAATTTAGAAAGTTCTTTTCCTTCATTAGTATCTGGCGTTTCAACGCGCAGCTCACCACACAAAGGAAAACCTTCCACAGCCGCTTTTATCACGCTCACTCTGTCTTCAATCGGCATGTGGGTATGTAAAGTGCCAACAAACCACTGCCTTGCAAACACCAGTTTCTTAAAGTCGATTTTCTTCGCTAAGGTCTCAGCATCATTTGGCGAAAAGCACTCAAATGTTACAAAAGCAGTATTCGGCTTAGCTTTTACGTAGCCAGCAATTCCATGCTTTGCAGCATAATGATTAATTTCGGCTGCGGCGTCACTTTCAAAACCACCGCGACAATAGATAACGATACTCGACATTAGATTCTCTAGATTAAAAGGAAGATTTAGCAGCTTGAACTATCAATAAAATCCAAGCAATTAAAAAACAGGTACCACCGATTGGGGTGATTGGCCCTAGCCATTTCATACCTGTTAAGGCGAGTAAGTACAAACTACCACTAAATAGCAGTACACCAGCAATAAAGAAACCGCCAGCAACTTGCACCTTGAGGCCCCATTTGATTAAAAACGCGGTGGCAATAATGGCAAGGCCGTGAGTCATTTGGTACTGTGACGCCGTATTAAAAATACCAATGGCGTAGTCGTTCAAACGTCCTTTGAGACCGTGAGCGGCAAACGCGCCCAATGCCACAGACAATAAACAAAACACGCTGCCAATAATCAAGTAGAGCTTAGCCATGACAGCGCTCCTCAATAAAATTCGCCGCAATCACGGCAGCATTCGCGCGGCTCTCTGACTCGCTTACACCGCTCACCTTACGTGGCTTGAGTGAATGGTCGCCATCTTTGAGCCATTTCACCATGACTTGCTCTGGAAAGCACATGGCATCAACCTCTGTACGATTGCCAAAGGTATCACGTTCGCCTTGTAAAATGAGCAGCGGGCATTTCAACTCAGGAAAATGGTCCACTCTGAGCTTTTCCGGCTTACCAGGCGGGTGGAATGGATAGCCAAACGCAAGTACCCCTTCCACTTTTACGGTGGTTTCACAGGCCAGCATAGATGCCATACGCCCGCCCATTGACTTACCACCAATGCAGAGCGGTAAACTTGGCTCTACTGCGGCCAATACTTGCTGAAAATACGCGAGTAGCTTAGGGGCACGCTCTGGTGGGCGCTTTTTCCCTTCTTGTTTGGCTTGCTGCATATATTCAAAGTCAAAGAGTCCAACTTGAACGCCCTTAGAAGCAAGCAATTTAGCCATTTCTTGCATAAAATCGCTATCGCTTCCTGCGCCTGCACCATGGGCAAAAATAAACTGTGCAACTGGGTTTTCAGCATAGTGCCATTCAATATTTACTGCGCTCATAAACTATTTAACTCTTGTTCGTGTTCTACCATACCGAGCATCCATTCTTTGAATGAAACTATTTTACCCAGCTCTGACTGCGACTCTCTAAATACCAAATAATAGGCATTTTTACTTTCGAGGTGGTGACTAAACGGAATAACCAGTCGCCCTGCATCTATATCCGGCCTTGCCAGTACGCTATTGCCCAGCGCCACGCCTTGGCCGTGAATTGCTGCCTGTAACACCATAGAAGAGTGACTGAAGATAGGGCCAGTATTTACCGCCACATTTCTGACCCCTGCGGTTTTCATCCATGCCTTCCAAGCGCGACGCGTGGTGTCATGGAGTAAAGTATGCTGGGCCAAGTCACTTGGCTGATTAAGCGGTTTTGGGCCGGTTAATAAAAATGGACTACATAACGGCACTAAATACTCAGTATGTAGCTTATGGGTTTGCACCCCATTCCAATTACCACGACCGTAGTAAATCGCGACATCAACGTCATCCGTTAACGAGTTGTCGTCGTGATCTTGGGCTTTGATCCGTACGTCGATTTCAGGGTGCAACTCATTAAAGTTGCTCAGCCTTGGTACCAACCATTGAATTGCAAAGCTCGGCGTCAAACTCACCGTTAGTGACCCTTTTGCGCCTCGTGCTAGGAGCTTTTCAGTCGCATCGATTAATTGTGAAAAAATATCTTTAATATCGAGGTAATAGCCCTGCCCTTCCTCAGTTAACAGTAAGGAGCGATTTTTTCGCAAAAACAGTTTTAAACCTAGATGTTCTTCTAAGATTTTAATTTGATGACTAACCGCAGCTTGAGTGACGTACAACTCCTCCGCTGCTTTAGTAAAGCTCAGGTGTCGTGCCGCCGCCTCAAAGGCTTTTAATGCATTTAATGGTGGAACTCGTCGTGACATTCATTCATGCCTATAAAAAACCCGCTAACCGCGGGCAAGTAAAATCCCCAAACAACATCTAATTATGAGGTCGCTTGGGTATAGATTATAAATCAGCTGCGCTGGTGTCCAGTGGCGCAAAACTCTTAACTAGCTCATCTACCGCTTTCATCTGTTGTAGGTAGCCTTCAAGTTTAGCCAATGGCAATGCACAAGGACCATCACACTTAGCTTCATTTGGATTCGGATGCGCTTCAATAAAAAGTCCAGCTAACCCAAGTGCCATACCGCTACGAGCAAGCTCAGCAGCCTGAGCACGGCGGCCATCGGCAGAGTCGCTACGACCACCTGGACGCTGTAGCGCATGTGTCGCATCAAAAATAACAGGAGCCATACGCTTCATGTCATCCATGCCCAGCATATCCACGATCAGGTTGTTATAACCAAAGCTGCTGCCGCGTTCACAGAGGATAACTTTGTCATTGCCCGCTTCATTGATTTTCTTAATGATATGACGCATTTCATGTGGCGCTAAAAACTGTGGTTTTTTCACGTTGATCACCGCGCCAGTTTCTGCCATAGCGACAACCAAGTCAGTTTGACGGGCAAGAAACGCAGGTAACTGGATCACATCAGCAACTTCCGCAACGGGTTTTGCTTGGAATGGCTCATGCACATCGGTGATAACCGGTACATTAAAGGTCTTTTTGATTTCTTCAAAAATCTTTAAGCCTTCTTCCATGCCTGGGCCACGGTAAGAGTTAATTGACGAGCGATTGGCTTTATCAAATGACGCTTTAAATACGTATGGGATCCCAAGTTTACTTGTGACTTCAACGTAATGCTCTGCGATTTGCATTGCCAGGTCACGAGACTCAAGCACATTCATTCCACCGAACAGCACGAACGGTTTATCGTTTGCAACTTCTCGTCCCGCAACGTTAATAATATCTGTATTCATTTTTTATCCTTTAGCTGCCTATTACACGAAGCAATTGTCCGCATAACCAAGCCATATAAGTACCAAGGGCATAACCAAGCACCGCCAGTAACACACCGACCGGAGCAAGGGCTGGGTGGAACGCCGAGGCCACCACCGGCGCAGATGCCGCACCACCAATGTTTGCCTTACTGCCAACGGCAACATAAAACACAGGTGCTTTAATTAATTTAGCAACGATAAATAACAAACCAACATGCACGGCCATCCAAATAACACCAATAACGACGTATTTAGGCGCCTCAACAATTTTGGTGATATCCATGTGTAGACCAATGGTTGCTACTAAAATATATAAAAAGCTTGAGCCAATTTTTGACGCGCCAACCGCTTCATATTGACGTGCTTTGGTAAACGAGAGTGCCAGACCTATGGTCGTAACGAGAACAATGATCCAAAATAGTTTGCTATGAAGAGAAAACTTCTTCAGCTCTGGGTAATTACTACTAAAAAATGGCACCAGTAAGTCTGCAGCAAAATGCGCAAACCCCGTTGCACCAAAAGCAAAACCAACTAGGATCATCAAATCTTTAAGTTCGGGCTTTCTTGCGTGCTCAGCTTCAAATGCTTGTACTTTGTCAATTAGGCGGTTGATTGAAGAAGTATCCGCCCCTGTTCGCGCATCAATTTCTTTATTGCGCGCCGCCATATAGAGCAAGCACGCCATCCACAAGTTTGCGACAACAATATCAACCGTTACCATGATGGTGAAGATTTCTCCGCCCGCGCCGTAAATCTCTTTCATCGCCACCATATTGGCACCGCCACCAATCCAGCTTCCTGCCAGCGCGGCCATACCACGCCATACGGCTTCTGGGCCAGTTACACCAAGTAGCTCAGGCATAAAGGTAGCAGTAAGTAAAAGCGCAATTGGGCCACCAATCACCACACCCACCGTTCCCGTTAGGAACATGATAATTGCCTTTTTACCCAAAGCCGCTATCGATTTTAGGTCAATACTTAGTGTCAATAGCACCAAACAAGCGGGTAACAGATAATACTTTGCTACCGTGTAAACATCGTTATTGTTGCCATCAACGATACCAAAGGTATTTAACAGAGATGGTAAGAAATAACACATCAACAGCGCTGGCACGTACTTGTAAAACTTTGCCCAAACTCCGCTTTTTTGACTCGATGTGTAAAAAACAAATCCCAGAATAACGGCCAATAGGCCCATAATTACCGCGTTATTGGTAACGAGCGCAGCGCTTTGCTCCATAAATCCTCGCTGTTATTATTTTTTATATAACTATTTTTAATGCAAAATATTATTATGATCGGCCAACTCTTTGATCTGATGCTGGATCACTTCAATAGTTGGGTCGTCCGGACATTCATCAACAAAAAATTGTAAGTCATCTTTTGCCATCTTCGGACAGTTTAATTGGTTGAGTAGATAGCCTCTATCACGACGTTCATAAGGATCATCGCCTAAGATATCCATCAATTGCTCGACGCAACTTAACGCGTGACCAAACTTTTCTGCGGCAATAAACGCCCATTTTTGCTGAGACAAATAAAGCTTTAACGACTCTTCGTTAAAAATAAGCTCCATCGGCTCTTGGTCTTTTTCTTGCTCTTTGTCTTGATTGTTTTCGTTTTCTGGAATTATGTACCAGCTCTGGTGGCCCGAGCTTGGCTCAATGACATAACCTTCTTCTTCGCTAAAAGCGACGTGTACGACAATCTCCCCTTGGCTTAGGGCAAGACTGGCCTCTAATTTCGCTCGTTCAAGCAGATGCACTAAGACAAGACCCAGTGCAGTATTGGTGCCACTGCGCATGGAAAGTGCGTAACAAACGCTATTGAGCTTATATTCAGGCACCTTTTGACTGCTGCCACTGAATAGCCACAAGGTATAAAAAGCGTCTAAGATTTCATCCAAACATTTATGATTGTTTGTATGCTTATGGCGAATTTCATCCACGGCAAATTCGAGCTCTGCTAACTGACACAAAGTTTCATTGGTATCAGCTTGTGCATCCCAACTTTGCTCAGCCTTGATACAACGGATCAATGGCGGATAGGAAAATGCATCTGAATTGTCATCGAGAGATAAGTCATTCTCATCTAACCAGATATCATTCTTCATAGAATTCGGTTTCTCTTGAATTGCTTTCATTTAGAACGACTAGTTTACCACTTTTTGTCATATTCCCAAGGGGGGAAATTTAGTAATACCAATCTATCGTTCGCTGAAATAGTAAAAATGTTTACTTATTATGGAGATATAGAAGCGCTCGGTGTTAAGCCAAGCGCCAATTGAAGTGCTTAAGCAAAGAAGCCTTGCTTGCTTACGGCGAGATGCGCGATGGCCATTAGTACCAATGTTGCAGCGCCTAGCGCCAAATATTTGGTCTTTTTAACACTTGCTTTTGCAATTACAAAGCCCAATGCGATATAACCAAACACCAATACGATTTTTTGTAGTAGCCAAGGTTGTTGTGCAGGATTGAGCCCCGCCGTTACCGCCAAAATGACCGCTGTAACTAACAACAAAGTGTCTACGCTGTGGCTGGTAATAAACACGCCTTTGTTTGTTGCTAATTTACCTGAACCCAAACGCGAAAACGCGCGAGTGTAAAAAAGCACTATGCTCAATACCACAAATAGTAAGTGCGTATGTTTTAACGCCATGTAATCCATATTATTCTCTAATCAGGGAAACGTTGTAGGATCAATTCTAACTCATTAATACAACGGTTGAATACATCCACGAGTTTGGGGTCAAAGTGTTTTCCCTTTTGCGCAGTAATCTCTTTTTGTGCATCTTCTTGGCTCCATGCCTCTTTGTAGCAACGTTTATGGCGTAACGCATCATACACATCAGCTAGTGCTACGATGCGACCATAAAGGTGTATTTCATCGCCTTTTTTTCCTTTCGGATAACCGCTGCCATCCCATTTTTCATGGTGGTCACGAGCGATTAGTGCGCCCGCACTGACAATCTCACGGCGAGAGTCTTTTAACAAGTCAAAGCCTTTGTCTGTATGGGTTTGCATGACTTTCCACTCTTCGTCATCCAGCTTGCTAGGCTTATTTAAAATCGCGTCAGGAATACCAACTTTACCCACGTCGTGCAGTGGTGACGCCATTTTCACCAGCTCAGCTTCTTTATCAGAAAGACCCATTTCTTTGGCAAGCGTATGACAAAGATATGCAACGCGCTTAACATGATTGCCGGTATTGGTGGAATGAAGCTCAAGCGCTTCACTTAAACGGATCACCAGTTCTTGCTGGGTATCTTCAATCTCGGCTTGTAGCTGTACATTTTCGTACGCCAATTGCATATTCTGGGCAAAAATATCAATTAAATGACGCTGAGTTTCGGTTAAGAATTCAGGAATACCAGACACAAATAGCATTGAGGCGTGGTTATAGTCACTGGAGCAATAGGCAAATAGGTAATTGTCTTTATATACAATATCTTTATCTTGTAGTGCTTTTAAGCAGGCATCCATTTGATCGCTGCTAAGCACTTCAGAAATCGGCTTACCTTCACTACTTTCAAATTCTCCACGCCCTGCAAATACAACCAGTTGATCGTTCGTTTGGCCAGCTTCTTTACCCGCTGCAAGTGAAGTTGCATACATAGCTTGGTCGACAGTGCCTATCAGCGAAGTAAGTTGCTGTAGCACGCCCTCAATAAAACTCTCAATTGAGTGAGTAGCAAAAATATCTCGGGAGGCTTTAATGATTTTCTCAAGCCCTTGTCTTGATTGATCGATGGCGAGAATGTCGCGATATGAACGTAAACTCGACATGACCACAGTAAAGAGCTTTTGCGCGGTGAGTTCTGTTTTTGATTTATAGTCGTTGATATCGTAGTTCACGATAACTTGGCGTTCAGGCGCTTGACCTGGCTGACCAGTTCTTAAAATGATACGGATATGGTTGTTTTTGGCGGTTTCACGAATGTATTTTGCGACCTGCAAACCAGCATCGTCAGTTTCCATGACAACATCCAGCAACACCACCGCAGCATCGGGGTTGGCATCGACGATTTTCTTTGCTTCTTCACCCGAATAAGCGCTAATAAATTCCAGACGCTTTTTTTGAAACTCAAAGTCACTCAGTGCTAACTTTGTCACTGCATGCACTTCGGGCTCATCATCGACAATAATAACCTTCCAAGTGCCTACTTTTTCAGGTTCAATTACGTCAGCGGGTTCGTCTGAAAACAAAAAATCATCCATATTGCGGATCCTATTGAAGCGCCTAACTTTCGTGTGAGTTCATGACTTTACGGCAACATTGCCAACGTCACTCTATCACACCCTGCCATATCTTTTATTGTAAGTATATTAATATACGCCATTTCTGCAAAAAACTGTTGGATCTTATCTGCTTGCTCAAAGCCATGTTCAAGTAGCAAATATCCCCCCGAGTTCAGATGTAGCTTAGCCGTCCTGATGATATGAAAAATATCCGCATAGCCATGGTCATCCGCGACCAGCGCGCTGAGCGGTTCAAATCTCACATCTCCTTGTGATAAGTGGTGATCGGCTTCATCAATATAAGGTGGATTACTCACAATCAAATCAAACTGTTGCTCCGCAACCGCGCTAAACCAATCACTTTGCAAAATCGACACGTTTCTAAAGCCCAACTGAGATTGATTAGACTTTGCAAGCGCCACGGCGTCTGCTGAAGCATCTACAGCGGTGATTTGCCAAGCTGGATATTCACTCGCCAATGCCAGTGCAATCGCGCCAGTACCTGTGCCTAAGTCTAGCACCTGAGCGTCATTTGGCATGCTGAGAGTTAAAACATGCTCAACCAGAGTTTCAGTATCAGGCCTTGGAATAAGCGTGCTGTTGTTAACTTTTAAAGGCAGGCTCCAGAATTCTCTTTGACCTGTGATGTGTGCCACGGGCTCTCCCGCAACACGGCGTGCGATACATTCTTCGAATCGCTGCAGCTCTAGTGTAGAAAGCTCTGCTTCGGGCCAAGTAAAGAGATAAGTGCGGTTTTTATCGATCACATGGAGTAATAACACTTCGCTATCGAGCTTTGCTGACTCGGAGTGTGGTAACAACTCAGAGGTTGCCCAAGCAACGGCTTGGGCAATGTTAAGTGTTGGCATTAATCGCTTTCGCTCATTGCTGCTAATAGATCAGCCTGATATTCAATAACCAGCGGATCGATAACAGCACCCAACTCACCGGAGATCACTTCATTAAGGCGATATAGCGTCAAGTTGATACGGTGATCGGTAATACGGCCCTGCGGGAAGTTGTAAGTACGAATACGCTCAGAGCGGTCACCGCTACCTACTAGATTACGACGTTCAGAAGCTTCTGCCGCTGCACGTTTTTCATCTTCTGCTTGCTGTAAGCGCGCACTTAGTACAGACAGTGCTTTCGCTCTGTTTTTATGTTGTGAACGTTCGTCCTGACATTCAACCACAACGCCTGTCGGCAAGTGAGTGATACGAATAGCAGAATCGGTTTTGTTTACGTGCTGACCACCTGCGCCCGAAGCACGGAAAGTATCCACTTTTAGGTCAGATGGATTAATTTCAATTGCTTCTGCCTCTGGGATCTCTGCCATCACGGCAACCGTACATGCAGAGGTGTGAACACGGCCTTGAGATTCGGTTTCAGGCACCCGTTGTACACGGTGAGCGCCAGATTCAAACTTAAGTTTGCCATAAACACCGTCGCCACTAATGTTAGCGATAACTTCTTTATAGCCACCGTGCTCGCCTTCGTTAGCGCTCACGATTTCAACGCGCCACTTTTGCGTTTCTGCATAGCGGCTATACATACGGAATAAATCGCCAGCGAAAATCGCGGCTTCATCACCACCTGTTCCCGCACGCACTTCCAAGAATACGTTGTTATTGTCTTTTGGATCTTTGGGTAACATCAATACTTGAAGGTCATCTTCAAGCGCAGCAATGGCGGCTTTTGCTTCTTTATACTCTTCCTGTGCCATTTCACGCATGTCTGGATCTGAGTCTTTTAGCATTTCTTCAGCAGTTGCGACGTCTTCCTGAGCCTGCTGGTAGGCTGTAAACGCTTTAACTACGTCTTCCAATTCTGAAAACTCTTTTGACAAGGCGCGAAAGCGGTTCTGATCGCTAATCACCTCAGGCGAGCTTAGCATCGCTTGAACTTCTTCATAGCGCTCTACTAAGGTTTCTAACTTACGATATACAGACTCTTTCATTTACACGTTATTCCTGCTCAATACCTAATGTTTGCTTGAGTTGCGCTAACTTATCTATATCGCCTTCTTTCGCAGCCTCTTGAATGGCGCGTGTTGGTGCGTGTGTTAGTCGATTACTCAGCTTATTTGCTAATTCAATAATAATTTTATCTGCTTCTTTGCCCGATTGTAGCTGATTTAGTGCTTTGTCCACGAGCTCATTTTTAATTTCTTGCGCGCTTTGGCGATACTGTCTAATCACATCCACTGAATGCAGCGAACGTTGCCACTCGGAAAACTCTTGCGTGCGTACATCGATGATCTGCTGCGCTTCAATAGCCGCCTGTTCACGACTGGCCAAGTTTTCATTGACTATCGCCTGTAGGTCATCAACTGAATAAAGATAAGCAGCATCCAACTCTGACACTTGGCTTTCGATATCGCGAGGCACCGCGATATCAATAAATAACATTGGTTTATGGCGACGTTTTTTAAGCGCTTGCTCGACCACTCCTTTACCGATAATTGGTAAGGTGCTCGCAGTTGAACTAATAACAATGTCTGCACTTGGTAGCGCATCTGGTAACTGTGCCAGTGAAATAACACTGCCGCCAACTTCTTTTGCTAGGTTTTGTGCGCGCTCAATTGTGCGGTTCGCGACTGTGATTGACTTTGGATTATGCTGCGATAAGTGTTTAGCAACTAACTCTATTGTTTCACCGGCACCAATTAACAAGACCTGAGTTTTATCCAATTGACCATAAATATGCTTTGCTAAATTAACAGCGGCATACGCCACTGAGACAGCACTTGCACCAATATCGGTTTCGGTGCGCACTTGCTTCGCCACCGAAAAAGTTTTTTGGAATAAACGCTCAAATGTTGGCTGAATTGCATGGTGTTGTTTGGCCGTACTAAAAGCTTGTTTAATTTGGCCAAGAATTTGTGGCTCACCTAACACCAATGAATCAAGACCGCAGGCAACTCGCATTAAATGGTTCACTGCATCCTGATTCATATGCACATAGACATTTTCTGTTAAGTCTCGTTGCTCTATGTTATGAAAATCTGACAACCAACCGAGTAGTGCTTGGGGATCAGCAGACTCAAGGCTACAATAGATCTCGGTTCGATTGCAGGTCGACACAATCACAGATTCTTTAAACTGCGAAGAATGTTGGAGTTGGTGCAATGCTTCTGTAAGCTGTTCTGGAGAAAACGCCACTTTTTCACGTAATTCTACAGACGCGGTTTTGTGATTGATACCAAGTGCGATGATGGTCATAGATGCCAGTATTGCTCGAGCCCTGCTTTAAAGCCGGCAATTTTACCAAAAATCAATCGAATATGGAAAGTAAGGAAAGGCCTTTGAGACAACTTCATTTGATTTTACTCATATTTTTATTAATTTTAACGGGTTGTGCGCAACAATTACCTCAGCAAAACGTAGCACAAGACTGGCAATCTAGGCTAAAACAACAAAAAAATTGGCAAGCGAGAGGTAAACTTGCATTTATTGCCCCAGACAATCGTCAATCAGCTAACTTTAATTGGTATTTAAAAGAAGAGAAACAAAATCTGATTTTAACCAGTTTTGTGGGCACCCGCATATTCGAGCTAGAAGAATTAGACACACATTCGGAGCTGACCTTTGAAGACAATGTCCATAAAGGCATGGACAGTAGCGATTTAGTTAAGCGTTTAAGTGGTCTCTCTCTTCCGGTCAATCAAGCCCCTCAATGGCTAACGGGCTTAGTTGAAGCGCCTGCCAGTGAACTTGATGATCTTGGCAGAATAAGCAATGCACAGTGGCAAAGCCCATCTGGCCGAGTGTGGCAAATCACCTATCAACAATATAAAATGCAAGACGGAATGTGGCTGCCTAGCCGCATGAAACTCTCGTCGACCAATATTGAGGTCAAAGTATTAATCACTTCATGGCAGTTTAAATGAAGACATTGACGCTAAGCGCACCGGCAAAATTAAATCTTTTTTTGCATATCAATGGCCGTCGAGAAGACGGCTACCATGAACTAGAAACTTTATTTACTTTCTTAGATTTTGGTGATGAATTAGCATTTACGCTAACCAGTAACCAGCAGGAAATCGTCATTTGTGGTGACACCGCAGGTATTCCACTTGAAGATAACCTCATTTATAAAGCCGCCAAAATTCTTGAGCCCTATAAAAAAATTGCGGCTGGTGTCGATATTCAGTTAAATAAACGGCTTCCCATGGGTGGAGGTGTTGGTGGTGGCTCGTCCGATGCCGCGACAACTTTATTGGCACTCAATACGCTGTGGCAATGTCAGCTTACTATCCCAGAACTTGCAAAACTCGGTCTCCAGCTAGGCGCCGATGTGCCTGTTTTTGTTGAAGGTAAAACAGCTGTAGCCCACGGCGTTGGCGAGCAACTTGAGCCAATTGACATCGAAAAAAAATGGTATTTGGTGGTTGCCCCCCCCGTTCATGTCAGCACCGCGTTAGTCTTTACCCACCCAGACTTACCGCGCAATACGCCTAAGCTAAAAAACGGTTGGAAACTCTCGGATACGGGCAACGACTGTCAAACTCTTGTCAAAAAGCTTTACCCCGAGGTTGAAAAGACCCTCGCGTGGTTGCTAAAATATGCACCAACCAAAATGACTGGTACTGGAGCTTGTTGTTTCGCGGAGTTTGAAAATCGTGAGGCAGCGCTGCGTGTGCTCGAAACTCTACCTTCATCTTGGCAGGGCTTTATTGCCCAAAATACAAGTGAGTCAATTTGTCATCGACAATTGCGCGCTTGGCAAAACTAGAAGTAAATTGTTTAAGTTAGCTTGTTTTGACTTTTTTATTTCATGGTCATTGCATGTTAGTCCAAAAAATTCAGTGCCTGAGGAACCCTACCGTGCCCGACATGAAGCTCTTCGCTGGTAACGCAACACCTGAGCTAGCTCAAAAAGTTGCAAAACGTTTGTTTATTGAGTTAGGTGATGCCGTTGTTGGCCGTTTTAGCGACGGTGAAATTAGCGTTCAAATCAACGAAAACGTTCGTGGTTCAGATGTATTCATCATCCAATCAACATGTGCTCCTACAAATGATAATTTAATGGAGTTAATCGTCATGGTTGATGCGCTACGTCGTGCATCTGCTGGTCGTATCACAGCCGTTATTCCTTATTTCGGTTACGCACGTCAAGACCGCCGCGTGCGCTCTGCTCGTGTTCCAATTACTGCTAAAGTTGTTGCAGACTTCCTTTCAAGCGTAGGTGTTGACCGTGTTCTTACCGTTGACCTACACGCAGAACAAATCCAAGGCTTCTTCGACGTACCTGTTGACAATGTATTCGGTAGCCCAGTGCTAATCGAAGACATGAAAGAGCGTAAGTTCGAAGATGTAGTAGTAGTTTCACCTGATATCGGTGGTGTGGTTCGTGCTCGTGCGATTGCAAAACTGTTAGATGATAAAGACCTAGCGATCATTGATAAGCGTCGTCCACAGGCTAACGTTTCTCAAGTTATGCACATCATTGGTGATGTTGCTGGTCGTGACTGTATCATTGTCGATGACATGATAGATACAGGCGGTACTTTATGTAAAGCAGCAGCAGCACTTAAAGAGCATGGTGCAAAACGCGTATTCGCTTACGCAACCCACCCAGTACTTTCGGGCAATGCTGCGGAAAATCTACGCAACTCAGTTATCGATGAAGTTATCGTGACTGATTCAATTCCACTTTCTGATGAATTGAAAGCGCTTGATAACATCAAAGTACTAACACTTGCAGATATGATGGCCGAAACTATCCGCCGTATCAGCAACGAAGAGTCAATCTCTGCGATGTTTCAACACTAATCGGCACCAAAACTGATTAGCCAAAAAGCACCTCTGGTGCTTTTTTTGTTTTATAGGTTTCATTGCAAGTGCGTTAGTGGTATATTGGCGCGCCTTTTTTAGGCAGGGAGCTTGGTCGCGAGCTCTCTGACACATTAACTTAAATTATTTTGGAGACATCCATGTCTGTATACAAATTAGACGCTGAAGTACGTTCTGACCTAGGTACTGGTGCGAGCCGCCGCCTACGTCGCGCTGACAAAGTTCCTGCAATCCTATACGGTGCTGGTAAAGATGCAGTTTCACTAACTTTTGATCACAACAAAGTATTGAAAGCGCAAGAAGACGAAGGTTTCTACACTCACATCCTAACGCTAAACATTGGCGGTGAGTCTGTTGAAGCAATTCTTAAAGATATGCAACGTCACCCGTACAAGCCTAAGATCACTCACTTAGACTTCCAACGCGTTGATGCTTCTCAAAAGCTTCACACTAAAGTTCCTGTTCACTTCATCAACGAAGAGAAAGCAACTAAAGGTGGCAACACTATCGTTCACCAACTAACTGAAATTGAAATCACTTGTCTTCCAGCAAGACTTCCTGAGTTCATCGAAGTTGACGTAGCGACTCTAGCTGTTGGCGAAACTCTACACCTATCTGATATCAAGCTTCCAGCTGGCGTTGTTTCAGTTGAACTTGCTAAAGGTGCAGATCACGACCAAGCAGTTGTTTCAGTAAACGCTCCTAAAGCAGCTCCTGCTGAAGAGTCTGCTGAAGACGCAGCTGAGTAATTGTTCAGGTGTTAACACCTTGAATAATATTCAAATGCTTGTGGGCCTGGCTAATCCAGGCCCCGAATACGCAAACACCCGTCATAACGCTGGCGCTTGGTTTATCGAAGAACTAGCCAGAAGATACAACTGCCTCCTAAAACCAGACACTAAGCATCACGGCCTCACAGGCAAAGTGCTCATCAATAACCAAGAGTTTAAGTTGCTGATCCCTACGACTTATATGAACTTAAGTGGTAAAGCGGTTGCGAGTCTCGCTAATTTTTATAAGATCCCCGTCGAGAGTATTCTTGTTGCTCACGATGAAATGGATTTAGAACCCGGTATCGCCAAACTCAAAAAAGGTGGTGGTCACGGTGGTCACAATGGCTTAAAAGACATAATCGCTAAAATGGCAAATAACAAAGAATTTATGCGATTGCGCGTTGGTATTGGTCACCCAGGACACAGAGACAAAGTCACGGGCTGGGTTTTAGGCAAAGCACCACAAGCTGATCAAGAGAAAATTGATGCCGCTGTGGATGAAGCAGTCCGATGTATGGAAATACTCGCAAAAGACGGTGTGTTAAAAGCGCAAAATCGACTACATTCATTTAAACCGTAACAGTTCACTGCTGCGATTGATTGAGTAATACCTAAGCTTCTCGTTCGCCATGATGCGTGCTTGAGATAATACGGTAGAAATTTAGGAATAAACACTATGGGTTTTAAATGTGGCATTGTTGGTTTACCTAACGTAGGTAAATCTACTTTATTTAATGCGTTGACTAAAGCGGGCATTGAGGCCGCAAACTTTCCTTTCTGTACTATCGAACCGAACACCGGTGTAGTACCTGTACCAGATGCTCGTCTTGACCAGCTAGCTGAAATTGTAAACCCTCAGCGTACTATCCCAACTTCAATGGAGTTTGTGGATATTGCCGGTTTGGTAAAAGGCGCATCAAAAGGCGAAGGTTTAGGTAACCAATTTTTAGCAAACATCCGTGAAACGGATGCTATCGGTCACGTAGTTCGCTGTTTTGAAAATGAAAATATCGTGCACGTTGCTGGTCAAATCGATCCTGCTGAAGACATTGATGTAATCAACACTGAGCTGGTACTTGCAGACATGGATACTGCAGATCGCGCGGTTTTACGTAACGCGAAGAAAGCGAAAGGCGGCGATAAAGACGCGAAATTTGAACTTGTTGTACTTGAAAAAGTAAAAGCGCACTTGGACGAAGGCTTAACGCTTCGCTCACTTGAGCTAAATAAAGAAGAAGCGGCAGCAATAAGCTACCTAAACTTTTTAACGATCAAGCCAACTATGTACATCGCCAATGTTAACGAAGATGGCTTTGAAAACAACCCATTCCTAGACAAAGTACGTGAAATTGCAGCAGCAGAAGACGCGGTTGTGATCCCTGTATGTGCAGCAATTGAGGCTGAACTTTCTGAACTTGAAGAAGAAGATAAGAAAGAGTTTATGGATGACTTAGGCTTAGAAGAGCCAGGCCTAAACCGCGTGATCCGTGGTGGTTATGAGTTGTTGAAACTGCAAACTTACTTTACAGCTGGCGTAAAAGAAGTGCGTGCATGGACTATCCCTGTTGGCGCGACAGCACCTCAAGCTGCTGGTAAAATCCACACAGACTTTGAACGTGGTTTTATTCGTGCACAGACTATCGGCTTTGATGATTATATCGAGTTCCGTGGTGAATCTGGTGCGAAAGACGCAGGTAAAATGCGTCAAGAAGGTAAAGAATACATCGTGAAAGATGGCGATGTGATGAACTTCTTATTTAACGTGTAACCATAGTTACTACACGCTATTTCAATAAAAGGAGCTTCGGCTCCTTTTTAGTTTTATCAACTCTGCTTTTTAATCAAATAAGTACCTTGCTCTTCAGAGTAAGTTATAGACTTCAAAGGAATAAAAATTCACAGGTTTTGTTAAAAATTTGCAATTGCCCCGCATGATTTGATATAAAAACAAGCCGTTTCGCTTAATTTATCTGCAAACAAACTGTGTTAGCAGATTTTTTGCAAAAAAGGTGTTGACGGCTTGGGGGCATATACGCATAATACGCCCCGCATCAGCGATGATGAGAAGTTAAAGAGATGGCTATGTAGCTCAGCTGGTTAGAGCACATCACTCATAATGATGGGGTCCCCTGTTCAAATCAGGGCATAGCCACCATGCTTTAACTACTACCAAAACTCATCGATTTGTTGTCGCAAAAAAATATGCGTAAGTAATGGAATTGGCAGTTGTCTTAATATAGACGCTGGATTTAGGTTCCAATAACTAATGCTAAAAGATGTGCGGAAGTGGCGGAATTAGCAGTTGTCTTAATATAGACGCTGGATTTAGGTTCCAATAACTAACGCTAAAAGATGTGCGGAAGTGGCGGAATTGGTAGACGCGCTGGATTTAGGTTCCAGTATCTTCGGATGTGAGAGTTCAAGTCTCTCTTTCCGCACCATGTTCTTTTAAATCAGAACTCAAAAAGATTTTATTTCGT